>NZ_CATKQE010000010.1:0-96188 GCF_949767845.1 Pseudomonas sp. IT-232MI5 | reverse complement strand
GCTGGGCAACGACACTTATGTGGTCGATAACGCTGGCGACACCATAAGCGAAACCAGCACCCTGGCCAACGAGATCGATACCGTGCGTTCGTCGATCAACTGGACACTGGGTGCCAATCTGGAAAACCTGATCCTGACCGGGACCGCCAGCCTTAACGGCACCGGTAACAGCCTGAACAACCTGATCACGGGCAACAGCGGCAACAACATCCTTGACGGTGGCGCCGGTGACGACACCCTCGATGGCGGTATTGGCGCCGACACCATGATCGGTGGCGATGGTGTCGATACCTACTACGTCGACAACATCGGCGATGTGATCATCGAAACCGACGCTTCGCCTACCGCTTATGACCGGGTCTTCTCCTCCATTGACTACACCCTCGGTGACAACGTCGAGAATCTGCTGTTCGTCGGCACGGCCAACCTGCGCGGCATCGGCAGCAATGTTGCCAACCGCATGACCGGTAACGCCGGCGACAACTACCTCGACGGCGGCCTCGGTGCCGACACCCTGATAGGTGGCTTGGGCAACGACACTTACGTCGTCGACAACGTCGGCGACACCATCAGCGAAACCAGCACCCTGACCAACGAGATCGATACCGTGCGTTCGTCGATCAACTGGACACTGGGTGCCAACCTGGAAAACCTGGTCCTGACCGGGACCGCCAGCCTTAACGGCACCGGCAACAGCCTGAACAACATACTCACGGGCAACAGCGGCAATAACACCCTCGAAGGCGGTGCCGGTGATGACATCCTCGACGGGGGACAGGGCCATGACCTGATGATGGGGGGATCTGGTTCCGACACTTACTATGTCGATGATGCCTTTGATTTCATTTTTGATATGGGTGCCATGCCCAACGACGTCGATCAGGTGATAGCGTCCATCGACTACACCCTGGACAGCTCCATTGAAAATCTCACCCTTGCCGGTAGCGAAAACCTCAATGGTACTGGCAGCGAAAAGAACAACGTGCTGACTGGCAACGCCGGCAACAACACGCTCGATGGCGCAGCCGGTGCCGACACCATGATCGGTGGCGCCGGCAACGACACCTACGTTGTGGATAACATCAACGATGTCGTGATCGAGCAGATCGGCGAAGGGCATGATCTGGTCAGAACCAGTATCAGCTACACCCTCGGCGCCAATGTCGAAGACTTGACGATGTTTGGCGACACGTGGGGTGCACTCACCGGCAATGCGCTGGACAACACCATCACAGGCAACTCCGCCACCAACTACATCGATGGCGGGCTAGGCGCAGATACCATGATTGGTGGAGCCGGGCATGACGTCTACAACGTGGATAACATCAACGACGTTATCGTTGAACTCGCGAATGAGGGGATTGATACCGTCAACACCAGCATCGACTACACACTGGCGGACAACGTCGAAGATGGTCAGATGATTGGCAGTGCCAACCTGAATCTGACAGGTAATGCCCTGGAAAACGTCTTGCACGGCAACGATGGCAACAACATCCTGTCGGGCGGTCTCGGCGCTGATCGCATGATTGGCGAGGGCGGCGACGATATCTTTATTGTGGATAACGTCAATGACCTCATCTTCGAGTTCCAGAATGGCGGTCACGACCTGATCCGCACTTCGGTCGACTACAACCTTTCGGATTACGTCGAGGACGGCACCCTGCTCGGCAGCGCAGACCTGACAATGTGGGGCAACAACCTCGATAACATTCTGACGGGTAACGCCGGCAACAACGTACTCGGCGGCAATGGCGGAACCGACAAACTGTTCGGTGGGGAAGGAAACGACACACTGTACGGTGGGTGGGGACATAGCACGTTGACGGGCGGTACCGGGGCTGACACCTTTGCCATCACTAACATGATCAATCTCGGAAAGGAATTCGGAACAAGCTCCTCGCAGAACGTCATTGCCGATTTCAACGCTCTGGAAGGGGACAAAATCGATTTCTCCAAATTCGACATTGACCCGATGACCCTCGGCTACCAACACTTGACGTTCATTGGCTCCAATGAATTCACCGGGCTGGGGCAACTGCGTTTTGCAGATAACGTCCTGTCGGGCAACCTGAGCGCAGACGCTGGGGGGCACTTCGAAGTGCAAGTGGTGGGCGTCAACTCGCTCAGTGCGAACGACGTCATCGTCTGATCCCTTAGCTGCCTGAAACATTCGAAGCTGAAAAATGAAAACACCCCGCCATCGCGGGGTGTTTTTTTTGTCCACGTTTTTTATTTCCTAGGCCAACAGGCCCAGCTCTTTGGCCCGCGCCACTGCCTGCGTCCGCCGCTCAACCCCCAGCTTGCTGTTGATATGACTGGCGTGGGTTTTCACGGTGTGCAGCGAAATGAACAATTGCTCGCTGATTTCCTGGTTCGAACAACCCTGGGCAATCAACCGCAGTACGGCCAGTTCGCGACTGCTGAGCTGTTCGGTGACCGTGGACTCCGGCATCTGCCGGGGCGGCGCTGGCGGTAGATGCTCGAGCAATTGCTGGCCTGCCAGTCCGGGGAACGCCAGCAATTGCCCACGCAACCAGTCCGTGTGCTCCTTGGCCAATCCATCGAATGGCTGCAACACCCCGCCGGCCGCCAGCTCCAGCGCCTGGCTCAACGTCTTGCGTGCTTCCGGCTCGCGCCCGCCCGCCAGTAGCAACGCCACCTTTTGCGTCAACGCCATCACGCTGAGTAACTGGCGCCCGGTTTGCTGACCGTTTTCGTGCAGCACGTCCAGCCGCCCTTCGGCGAGCATCGGCTGGCCGCGCGTCATGTCGAGCAGCGCTTGTTGCAGCTCCACGTGCAATGGCAATTGGGGGTGAAACTCCGGCGGCGCAGCGGCGCGCTCGCCGGTGTAGGTCTGGCCCAACCGCGCCAGCCACGCCTCGGCCAGATCGGTGCGGCCCTGCGCCAGCCACAACTCACATTTGACCAGCGTGATCATTGCCAGATAGTAGATCGGCGGCACGTCCCAGATGTGCATCAGGCGTTCGGCTTCGGCCAGTTCGGCAAAGGCCTTGGCGAACTCGCCGCTGCTGCCATCCAGACGCGCGATCACGCAATGGCCAATCAATACGCTGATGTCGCGACAGGCCCGTGCCTCGCCGATCCCGGCCAACAAGCGCACGCGTGCGGCCTGAGGCTGCAAGCGCATCGCCAACAGAAAACCCTCGTACAGGGTCAGCCGCGCGCGCACCGCATACAAACGTTGTGGCGAGAGGCCGCGCAACCGTTCCAGCCCCTGATGGACTTCATCGAGTGCTCGCAGAATTTCGCCACGCGATTGCAACACCCGTGCACGGTCGTAATGGGCCAAAGCTTCGAACAACGGATTGCCGACCCGCTGCGCCAGCTCCAGGGATTCACGGTTAAGACCGCGTGCGCGCCACAGATCGCCATCGGCAATGGCCAGATTGGACAAGGTCGATAGACACATCAGCCGTTGGCCATAACGTTTGGCCGGCAGGCTTTCCAGGGCCTCGGTGCAATATCTGATCGTCAACTCCCGATGCCCACGCCCCCGAGCGATGATCCCGCTCAACGCCAGCCATTGCGCCAGCATCGATTTTTGCGCGGTGGCGGAAGGTGCCGGCAGGAAGCGGCTCAAGTGGCTGGACAACTCTTCGGCGGCATCGAGCTGGCAGGCCAGCCCCAGCGCCCAACTGTAGAGAACGATCAGCCGCGGCGTGCTGATCAGCAGGCTGTCGGGCAAATCCATTTTCCAGCGCAGCAGCATGCCGACGTTTTGCTCGGCCAGCAGTTGCTCCTCCGAGAGGTTCTGCACCAGGTTCGCGGCGACATCGAGGTGACCGGCGCGCAACGCCTGTTCAACCGCTTCATCCAGCAGCCCCTGCGCGTTGAACCAGCGACAGGCGCGCAGGTGCAGCGTGGCCGTCGGCACCATCGCCTGAGCAATCGGCCGGCTGCGCAATAAATCAGAGAATAAATGGTGATAACGATACCAGTGCCCATGCTCATCCAGCGGTACCAGAAAGACCTGATGCGCCAACAGGAAACGCAGAATCTCGGCGCTGTCGTGGGCCTCACGAACGGCATCGCACAACTCACTGCAAAAACGCTCTTGCGGTGCGGTTTCATAGAGGAACGCCTGCACTTCGGCTGGCAGGCAATCGATGACTTCTTCCAGCAGGTAGTCGCGGATCAGCCCTTCCCCGCCGTTCAGCGCTTGTGGCAGCGCCGCATCGCTGCCCGCTTCGGACACCGCCAGCAGCCAGAAACGCAAACCGGCGACCCAGCCTTCGCTGCGCTGAATCAGGTTTTCCAGCGCTTCGCCGCGCAGCGAACTGCTATGACGATCAAGCAAGGTCAGCGCTTCGTCATGGGTCAGGCGCAGATCCTGCTCATGCAACTCCAGCAACTGCCGCGACAGACGCAAGCGCGCCAGATGCCAGTCCGGGCGCTGGCGACTGGTGACCATCACCAGCAAGCCATCAGGCAGATGATTGAGGAAAAACTGCAGGCAACGGTCAAGCACCGGACCTTGCGCGAGATGGTAATCGTCGAGCACCAGCAGCAACGGCGCAGCAGGATCGAGGTGCAGCGCCAGCTCATCAAGCAGGCCGTCGAGCCATTCTTCAAAGGCAAAGGGCTGATGGCGTTGGCGCATTTTCAGCAGGCCGAGTGCGCGACTGCCCAGTTGCGGAAAATAGTCCTGCAAACCTTCGAGCAAACGTTCGAGAAAGCGACCGGGGTCATTGTCGCGAGGACTCAGGCCCAGCCAGAGGCTTTGCCAGTGCGCCGGCAGACTCTGACAGAACTCCACCGCCAGCGAACTCTTGCCGAACCCGGCGGGGGCGCTGACCAGCAACAGCCGCCCACCGAGCCCGGCCTGCAGGCGCTCGCAAAGGCGTGGTCGCAACACGTAGCCGTCGGGTAATGGCGGGCGAAAAAAACGCCCGTCCAGTGCCGCGACGGCAACGCTTGCGGGACCCGGAAGTGGGGACAGATCAGTCATGGCCGGCTCTTGTTCGAATTGCTGTTGGCGGCGTTGCAGATGTCCGCAGACTAGCCTTAAACGAACCGGTTATGAAGGTTGCTGCTACAAATGGCTACAAAAAGGCTACACCCTCCTGTGGCTCCCCCCCTACAAAAGCAAAAAAACGCCCCGAACCAGTCGGGGCGTTTTCACGAGGATGCGGCCTCGGGTTACAACGGGTTAGCGGACACCATCCTGACGCAGGGCGGCCGGGGTGAAGTCGCTGGTGGTAGCGGTGAAGCCGAAGTCATAGGCACTCTTCTCTTCGTTCTTCATGCCCAGTGCCAGATAGCGGCCGGACTGCAGGTCGTAAAGGGTTTCCAGGGCATACCACGGCACTTGCTTGTCGTAGTAGTTCTCGGCGTGTGCTTCAGCGACGCGCCACAGTTGGCCACGACCGTCGTAGTGGTCGATCACCGCAGCCTGCCAGGTGTCTTCATCGATGTAGAAGTCACGCTTGGCGTAGATGTGGCGCTGACCTTCCTTCAGGGTTGCTACCACATGCCAGACGCGACGCAGCTCGTAACGCGCCAGGTCCTGGTTGATGTGGCCGGCCTTGATGATGTCGGCGTACTTCAGTTTCGGATCGTCGAGTTTGTAGCTGTCGGAGGCGATGTACATCTCTTTCTTGCCTTCGAGCTTCCAGTCGTAGCGATCCGGCGCACCGTTGAACATGTCGAGGTTGTCGGAAGTCCGCAGGCCATCCGCCGCAGTACCCGGGCCGTCGTAGGACACTTGTGGCGCACGACGGACACGGCGCTGACCGGCGTTATAGACCCACGCCGAACGTGGCTCTTTCACCTGGTCGAGGGTTTCGTGCACCAGCAGCACACCACCGGCCAGACGTGCCGGCGCGGTCACTTTCTGCTTGAAGTAGAACAGGATGTTGCCCGGGTTCGCCGGATCGTAGTCCTTCATCTTGTCGCGGAACACGAACTGATCCTGGAAGTACACCAGGCTGTACGAGCCGTTCGGTTGCGGCGTGGCCTGGGTCACCAGACGGGTCACGCTGCCGCCGCGATAACGGGTGATGTGGTTCCAGATGACTTCCACACCGGTTTTCGGAATCGGGAAAGGCACCGCGGTATCGAAGTTTTCCAGACCGTTGCCGCCGGACACCAGGTTGGTGGTGGTAGCGTTTTTCTTGATGGCGGCGAATACGTCATCCGGCACGGTCGCACCGCGATGGGACGGATAGACCGGCATCTTGAAGGTTTCAGGGTAGCGCTTGAACATCGCGTACTGACCTGGCGCCAGTTTGTCCTTGTACTTGTCGACGTCTTTCGCGGTGATGGTGAACAGCGGTTGCTCACTGGCGTATGGGTTGGACAGGAACCCCTTGCTATCGACCGAGCCGGCGTTCTTCGGCAGCGGCTTCCACGCCGGGATCGAACCGTCGGCGTTACCGGCCATTTCGGCGCCCATCGGCGTCAGGCTCTTGCCCAGTTTGTCGGCTTCGGCAGCAGGCACGGCGGCCATGACGCCGGTCGCCAGCAGCGACAGGCCCAGAACACCGGCGTGGAACAGACTCTTTGTTATTTTCATAAATTCGTTCGTCCTGAATGCAGTGCTTAGAAGTTCACGCCGAAGCTGAGCGCAACGAAGTCGCGGTCATCCACAGTGGTGTACTTGCCGTCAAAGAAGTTGGTGTAAGCCAGGCTCGCGGTGTAGGTGTTCTGGTATTCGGCATCAACGCCCAGGCTGACCGCTTTGCGACCTTCCTCGAAGTTGCCGCCAGGGCCTGGCGAGTAGCCGCTGACGTCGTGGGACCAGGCCACGTTCGGCTTGAGGTTCACACCGGCGAAGACGTCGTTGTATTCCCAGATGGCGCGACCGCGGTAACCCCACGACATCGATGTGGTGAAACCGTCGTTGTCGCAATTGCGGCTGCGGTTGTTCTGCGGCGAACCCGGCCCTGCACCGTTGATGGTGCTGGCGTTGAGAATGTTGGCGCAGGTGTTGGCTGTGCCAGTGGCCGGCAACTCGCCCGGGCCATACACCGGATCGCGGCCATAACGCTTCTCGGAACGGCTTTCCAGGCCGCCGACGTAGGTCGCGCCGACTTCACCGACGAGGGTCAGACGGCTGGCGCCCATGACCTGGTCGAAGAAGTGCGTGAACGTTGTCTGGATCTGGGTGATTTCCTTGCGTTCGTAACCGTGCAGGTCCTGACCCGGCACGCCATTGAGAATCGAAGCGTTGGTCAGTGCACCACCGATCGGACGCACACCGGCGAACAGGATGTCGGTGGAGTTCAGTTGCACCGGCGCGTTCGGACGGTAGCTGATCTCACCGCTCCACGCCGTACCGGTAGGCAGGGTGGTGGAGAAGCTCAGACCGTAAAGGCGAATGTCTTCAGGGTATTCAATGAAGTAGTTCGAGTTGCCCGCTACCAGCAGTGGCGCGAGCGCGGCAAATGGCCCCGGCAGCGAGGCCGCAGTGTTGTAGACAGACTGCGGTGCACCAGTCGCACTGAAGATCGGCGCACGGCTGTGGTAATTCATGAAGTAGGCGCCGAACTCGGTATCGAGTGGCTCGAACATGTATTTGAGGGACGCCCCCCACTGACCGCTGTCGCGGGCATCGCGATCCGGGCCGCGACGCACCAGCACGCCTTCTTCGTTGACATCGACGCCTGCGCCCGCCAGAGGCCCCAGGGCAATCGCCGGAATCTGCGAACGCTTGTTCAGCACGCGCAGATTGCTGTCGCAGCCATCCGCAACGATGTCCGGCTGAGAGAAGAACGTGCCGCAGTTATCGACGACGGTCTGGTCCCATTCCAGCTGGTAGAACGCTTCAGCCGAGAGGTTTTCGGTCAGGCTCTGCGACACGTAGAACATGTTGACCGGGATCAGGCCTTCCTTGATCTCGGCGCCCGGACGACGGAACGCGGAGACGTCGATCGGGTTGATCGAGTTGATGCCGCCGCCGATGAAGGTACTTTCACCCCAGCTCACCACCTGCTTGCCCAGACGCACGGAACCCGGCTGATCGGCAATCGCGTAGTTGTGGTAGACGAAGGCGTCGAGGATCTGCCCGCCGGACGATTTCGCGCCCTCTTTGCGACCCGAATCGCTGATGTCCTTGAACTGGCGGCTTTCATCCTTGAGTTCGAAGTCGTACCAGTATTTGCCACGGACGAACACGCCGGTGTCGCCGTATTTCAGTTCAAGGTCATGGATGCCCTTGAAGATCTTCGAAAAGGTTTCACCGCTCTTGAAGTTGGCGTGACCGTCATCGGATGTCTGCGACAGGCCGTGGCCACCGTTGTTGACGCCGATGAGGTTCTTGTTCGGGCTCTGAGTAGACCAACTGGCACCGATCGACAGGGACGAGTCGAACTGGCCCTCGATTTCACCGACGTTGAAACTGACGCCGAATGCGGGCCCGGCGAGCGAAGAGGCAAGACTGACCGCCAGAGGCAGTTTCGCCCGGCGCCAGAACTGGTTTACTGAGGTCATCGACGCTACTCCATGTGCATTATTGTTATGGCAGTGAGTACTTTTAAAAACGCCTGAAGGACCGGGTGCCAGAGACAACCCGAAATCACTCCAAAGATGCATCGCCCCGATTTGTGCGTGTGCTCCGTTCTTAAAAATCCTTGAGCGGACTATAGCCAGCAGGTGGTACTGCTTGATCCCTCTAAAGTGTGATTTGCAGCTGCCGGCCACTCTGGAACAGTCCTTTCGCCAGTCCGACGCATGTCGGCACGGCAAGGATGGCTGATTTTTTCGATTTCACAAGCCAAGCGCTTGCTTGGTGGGTCTGGCGCGCCGGTTTCGGCGCGCCAGCAGACACTCAAAGTGTCGAGAGGAAGGTGCTGTTGTTGGCCTGCCATTCGGTGATGTCGAGGCGGATGCGCTTCTTGTCGAGCTTGCCGACGCTGGTCTTGGGAATTTCGGTAACAAGGGCGATCTGACTCGGGATTGCCCACTTGCTCAGGTGGCCCAACTCCACGAACGGCTTGAGGTGTTCCTTGAGCTCGCGTGCCCCGATCACATGCCCTTCGCGGATCACCAGCAAGGCAAACGGGCGCTCGCCCCACTGCGGATCGGCGATCCCCACCACTGCTACTTCGCGTACCGCGACGTGACGACTGATCAGGTCTTCGAGGTCCAGCGAGGAGATCCACTCGCCGCCAGTCTTGATCACGTCCTTGATGCGGTCGCGGATGTCGATCACGCCCATGCTGTCGAGCGTGGCGACGTCACCGGTGTGCAACCAGCCGCCGGCCCAGAGTTCGGCGCCCTTCTGCGGTTCGTTGAAATAACCTTCGGTAAGCCAGGGCGCGCGCAGCACCAGTTCGCCCTGGGTCTCACCGTCGGCCGGGAGGAAATTGCCGTCGCCGTCGACGATTGCCGCTTCCACCAGCGGCCCCGGCACACCGGCCTTGATTCGGTAAGTGGTGCGCTCGTCTTCGGTGCCGGCCATCAGCTCGTCATTGAGGTGCGCGCAGGACACCAGCGGCCCGGTTTCCGACATGCCGTAGGCGGCGGTGAGCTGAATGCCGCGAGCCTTCGCGGTTTCATACAGCGTGCGATTGAGCGCGCTGCCGCCAATGACGATTTTCCAGCCGCCGAAATCGGTGCCTTGTGCGCCTTTGGCGTTAAGCAGCATTTGCAGAATGGTCGGCACGCAGTGGGAGAAGGTGACCTTCTCTTTGCGCCACAACTCCACCAGAAACTCCGGATCGTAGCGGCCCGGATAAACCTGCTTGAGTCCGAGCATGGTTGCCACGTATGGCAGACCCCAGGCGTGAACGTGGAACATTGGCGTGATCGGCATGTACACATCGTTGGTGCCAAGCAGGCGCACGCTGTCGATGGAACCCATGATCGTCGACACACCCATGGTGTGCAGCACCAGTTGCCGATGGGTGAAATACACGCCTTTCGGGTTGCCGGTGGTGCCGGTGGTGTAGAACGTGGTTGCGACCGAGTTTTCGTCGAAGTCCTGGAAGTCGTACTGCGGACTTGCAGCGGCCAGCAGTTGCTCGTACTCGCCGACCAGATTCGGCAAATCGGCGGTTTTCTCCGGCAGATCGGTCAGCAGCAGGGTTTTCTCGACCGTGGTCAGGTGCGGCGCGATCGCTTGATACAACCCGACGAACTCGCTGTTGACCAGCACAAAGCGGTCCTCGGCGTGGTTCATGGTGTAGAGGATCTGCTCCGGCGACAGACGCACGTTGATGGTGTGGATCACCGCGCCAATCATCGGAATCGCAAACATGCATTCCAGGTAACGGTGGCTGTCCCAGTCCATCACCGCCACGGTGTCACCGGCCTTGACACCGGCCGCCGTCAGCACGTTGGCCAACCGCGCCACGCGCTCGATCAGGGTCGGGTAGCTATAGCGAATCTGGTCGCGGTAAATGATCTCGCGGGTTTTCTCGTAACGGGCGCCGGACATCAGCAGCCGTTTGATCAGCAATGGATACTGGTAGGCCCCATCGGCCGGGGGAATGACGCGAGTCTGCAACATAAGAATCCCTTTTCTGACTGCACGGTGTTGGCGTAGAGATTGGTACTCTAGAACCCTTATACGCCAGCCAAATCAGCCAAAGGAATGATTTGCAAAGCCGTACAAATGCTAGCTTTGCGCCAGCATTTGCCGGTTTTCGTCTTCGGTCAGGCCGTTTGTCCTACTGCCTCTTCAGAAGGCGTGCGTGGGAATACGACTGCAGCAAGGAAGGTCAACGCGCCGAAACCCGCGAGAATCAAGTACAGGCCTACAAAACCATGGCGCGGTTCGACATAGGAAATCAGCGGAATCGCCGTCGCACTGGCGCCAAACGATAAACAGTAACGCAGGGCGAACACCCGTGATTGCCATTGCGGGGCGACGAAGTTGGCAACCATCGCATCGTTGACTGTTACCTGCCCGAACACCACGAACATGAACGCTGCACCGAGGGCAATTACTGCCCAGCCGTCGGCATAGGCCAGCGCAAACAGCAACGGTGCCTGGCACAGCGTCAGGACAATGAACGGCCATTTCAGGCTGAGCCGATGCAATATCCGACCAATGCTCAACTGCGCGACCGCGCCGAAGGCATAGGCCAGACTGACCACCACGCCGAGGGTTTGCGGCGAAGCGAACAGCTCATGCAAACGCTCCTGAAACAGCTTTGGATAGGTCATGGTGGTGGCGTTGAACACCACACCGCCGGTGGCCGTGGCCAACGCCAGCACGCCGAACACCATCATCATCGAAATACGCTGACCGGCGGCACCTTTGAGTGGTGTGTGCGCACGCTTCGGAATCGGTTCTTCACGCACCTGCAAAGCGAAACCAACCCCCAGCACAATCGCCACTGCGCCCGGGATCAGAAACGCCGATCGCCAACCGAATTGCGCCACCAACAACCCCGTGATCAACGCAGAAAACGCCACGCCCAGATTGCCCCACATGCCATTGATGCCGATTTCGCGGCCACGGTTCTGCGCGTAAGCAACCAGCATTGCCGTGCCGACCGGGTGATAAATTGCCGCAAAAATACCGATCAGGGTCAGGCCGATCACCAGCATGCTCGGGCTGTTGCTCAGCCCGGTGAAGATCGCCGAAGCGCCAATGCCGAAGAAAAACACCAGCATCATCTGTCGCCGACTCCAGTGATCACCCAGCCAACCAGCGGGTAGTGAACAAGCGCCGAAGGCAATGAAACCGCCCAGTGACAAGCCGATCAGTGCGGCGTAATCGAGACCGAACGCTTGAGTCATGCCAAGCACGGCGGCGGGAAAAATCAGCATGAACATGTGATCGATCACATGCGCGGCGTTGATATAGCGAATGACATTGCGGGATTGATTCATGGCGGCACGCTTTACGTTGTTGTGTGGCGCTTATGCTAAGTTGGCCATAAAGCGCATTCCTGCCAAGCAAGTCATCGAATCAGACATGTTGATCAGCCACTTCGAACACGGCCCGGTGAGTGCCTACCCCCGGGATTATCTGGATGGCGCGCACCAGCCGCTGCACCTGCATCGCGAGGCGCAGTTGTTGTACGCGGTCAGCGGGATCATGCGCGTGGTCACGCAATCGGGTGCGTGGGTGATTCCGCCGAGTCGCGCGGTGTGGATTCCACCCGAGGTGGCGCACGAGATTTTCATGAGTGGCGATGTGCAGATGCGCTCGCTGTTCATCGCCCCTGAGCTGTCGCCCGCCAGCCTGCAACAGTGCTGTGTATTGGCGGTGACGCCACTGCTGCGCGAGCTGATCCTGCGTGCCGTGCAAGGGCCGCCGCATGCCGACAATCCGTTGATCCAGCAACTGATGCTCGAAGAACTCGCCAGCCTGGAGAACCTGCCGCTGCACATTCCGATGCCCACTGACCGGCGTCTGCAAAACATTTGTCTGGCGCTGCTGCACACCCCGGATCACGCCAATACGCTGGAAGACTGGGCGCAGCAGGTTGGCGCCAGCTCACGCACGTTGGCACGGCTGTTTCAGCAGCAATTGCAGATGAGTTTCAACGCCTGGCGCCAGCAGCTGCGCCTGATGGAAGCCCTGCCGCGCCTGCTCGCCGGGGACAGCGTGCAGCGTGTGGCGCGGGATTTGGGTTACGGCAGCGCGCGGGCGTTCAGCGCGATGTTTCGCCGTTTGCTTGGGGAAAATCCCCGCGAATACCTGAATAACCTGAGCAAGCTCAGCGAACTCGTGTAGGAGCTGTCGAGTGCAACGAGGCTGCGATCTTTTGACTTTGTTTTTTAAGATCAAGATCAAAAGATCGCAGCCTTCGGCAGCTCCTACACAGTAGGATCAATGCATCTCGGTGAACGCGATTTTCACGCCGAGAGCAATCAGCACCGCGCCCATGGTGCGGTCGAACCAGTGGCCCATGCGGGCGAAACCGGCGCGCACCCGTTGCTGGCTGAACAGCATCGCCACCAGGCAGAACCAAATCGCAGTTGCGACAGCCAGGTAAATCCCGTAACCGGCCTGCACGGCCAGTGGCGTGTGCGGATTGATCACCACGGTGAACAGCGACAGAAAGAACAGTGTGGCTTTCGGGTTCAGGCCGTTGGTCACGAAGCCTGAAGTGAATGCGCCGCGAGCGGTGCGTACGCCAGCCTCTTTGTGCAGATCATCGGTGACGGTTTTCGCCGGTTGCGCGCGCAATGCCTTGAAGCCGATGTACAGCAAGTACGCAGCCGCCGCCCACTTCAAGGCGTTGAACAGCACAATCGATTGCGACACGATCAGGCCAATGCCGAGCAGCGAATAACCGACGTGCAGGAAAATCGCCGTGCCGACACCGAGTGCCGTCCAGGTGCCCGCGCGGCGCCCGTGGGTCACGCTCTCGCGCACTACCACGGCGAAGTCCGGGCCGGGGCTGGCGACGGCCAGCAAGTGGATCAGTGCAACGGTCAAGAACTCGGTCCAGTACATGGGGGCTCCTTTCGGCCAGGCGTATCAATTTGTTTCATCTGGTAGGCTCGGCAGATTACGCCCAACGCTCACAGCACAAAAGGTACAGTTGATGACGAACACGCGCCGCGCGGTATTCCTTGATCACCCTTCGCTGGATCTCGGCGACCTCGACCTCAGTCCGTTGCGCGAGTGTTTCAGCGATCTGCAGCTGTTCGCCCAGACCTTGCCCGAGCAAGTCAGCGAACGCCTGCATGGCGCCACCGTCGCCATTTCCAACAAGATCCTGATCGACGCCGCCGCGATGGCCGCCAACCCCGAGCTGAAACTGATCCTGATCACCGCCACCGGCACCAACAACGTCGACCTTGCTGCCGCCCGCGCTCACGGCATCACCGTGTGCAACTGCCAAGGTTACGGCACGCCGTCGGTGGCGCAGCACACGATCATGCTGCTGCTCAACCTCGCCACGCGTCTGGCCGATTATCAGAAAGCCGTTGGCGAAGGTCGCTGGCAACAGGCGAAACAGTTCTGTTTGCTCGACTACCCGATTGTCGAGCTGGAAGGCAAAACCCTCGGCTTGCTCGGGCATGGCGAACTCGGCGGCGCCGTGGCGCGATTGGCCGAAGCGTTCGGCATGCGCGTGCTGCTCGGGCAGATTCCCGGGCGCCCAGCCCGCCCGGATCGCTTGCCACTGGATGAGCTGTTGCCGCAGATTGACGCCCTCACCCTGCACTGCCCGCTGAACGAACACACCCGCCACTTCATCGGTGCCCGCGAATTGGCGTCGATGAAACCCGGAGCATTCGTGGTCAACACGGCACGCGGCGGATTGATCGATGAGCAAGCGCTGGCCGATGCCTTGCGCAACGGTCACCTCGGCGGCGCGGCTACCGATGTGTTGAGCGTCGAGCCGCCGACCCAGGGCAATCCGTTGCTCGCGGCGGACATTCCGCGCCTGATCGTCACCCCGCACAACGCCTGGGGCAGCCGCGAGGCACGGCAGCGCATCGTCGGCCAATTGACCGAAAACGCCCAGGCGTTTTTCAGCGGTAAGGCGCTGCGGGTCGTCAGTTGATAAACTGCGGCACTTTTTTTTGAGGAGCAGTTATGGATCCGCGCAGTGAAGTACTGCTTCGTCAGCCCGAGTTGTTTCAAGGTTCGTTGCTGTTGGCCGGTTTGCCCGCCGACGATTTGCTCGGGCGCCTGCCCAACGCATTCGGCTGGTGCTGGCATGCCGGCGATCAAGCCGCGCTGGACGCGCGCTTCGAAGGTCGCAGCCATTTCGGCGTGAATGTCCCGGAGCGCGAGTTCGACAGCGCCGTGGTGTTCTTGCCAAAATCCAAGGATCTGACCGATTACATCCTCAACGCGGTGGCTTCGCGTCTGGCCGGCCGCGAAGTGTTTCTAGTCGGCGAAAAACGCAGCGGCATCGAAGGCGCGTCCAAGCAGCTCAACCCGTTCGGCAAACCGCGCAAGCTCGACAGCGCTCGTCATTGCCAGCTCTGGCAAGTCACCGTAGCCAACGCGCCGGAAGCAAAATCCCTGGAAAGCCTGGCGCAGACCTATGAATTGCCTTTGGCCGAGGGTTCGCTGAAAGTCATCAGCCTGCCGGGCGTATTCAGCCACGGTCGCCTGGATCGCGGCAGCGCCCTGCTGCTGGAGCATCTGGACAAACTGCCGAGCGGCCATTTGCTCGACTTCGGTTGCGGCGCGGGCGTGCTGGGGGCTGCGGTCAAACGTCGCTACCCACACAATCAGGTCACGTTGCTGGATGTGGATGCGTTTGCCGCTGCCAGCAGCCGTCTGACGCTGGCGGCCAACGGTCTGGAAGCCGAAGTGCTGACCGGGGACGGGATCGACGCTGCACCAATGGGTTTGAACGCTATTCTGAGCAACCCACCCTTCCATGTCGGCGTGCATACCGATTATTTCGCCACCGAGAACTTGCTGCGAAAAGCAGCGAAACATCTGAAAAACGGCGGCGAACTGCGCTTGGTGGCGAACAGCTTCCTCAAGTATCAGCCGCTGATCGAAGAGCATTTGGGTGTGTGCGCAATCAAGGCTGAAGGCAATGGTTTCCGGATTTACCGGGCCAAGCGCGGCTGAAAATTTGTTCTTGCCCAAACGGATTTGCCTAGGCAGAATCCGCTCCGTCCTAGGGGAGTAGTCTCCCACGAGCGCCAAGCTCGTCCGGCATACGTCAACATACTTGATCCTCAGATCATGGCGTATGCGACCCAAGCGTCCGCAGCAGACGGATCGCAGGGTTTGACAAGACCTATGACACGCACACCTTACCCGGGGCGGGAAGGCTGTACGTGTCATAGCCGTGTCGACCCGCCCCTTAGGAAATCCTGATGCTGGACTCGTTACTCGTTCCCACCGCAATCGTTGCCTTGGCCGAAATCGGCGACAAGACGCAACTGCTCGCGCTGATTCTTGCCGCTCGCTTCCGCAAACCCTGGCCGATCATTGCCGGTATTGTTGCCGCGACCCTGGCCAACCACGCAGCAGCCGGTGCGGTCGGCGCCTGGTTCGGCAGTTTCTTCTCGAATGCGACGTTGCACTGGATACTCGCCGCAAGCTTCACCGCCACTGCGCTGTGGACATTGGTCCCGGACAAAATGGACGACGATGAAACCAGCACCGCGCGCAAGTTCGGGCCTTTCCTGACCACGTTGATTGCGTTTTTTCTCGCCGAAATGGGCGACAAGACTCAGGTCGCCACGGTAATGCTGGCCGCGCAATACCCGGATCTGTGGCTGGTGATTATCGGTACGACAGCGGGCATGTTGATTGCCAACGTGCCGGTGGTTCTGGCGGGTAATTTTGCTGCGGACAAACTGCCACTGACCCTGATCCGTCGCCTCGCGGCCTCGGCATTCATGATTCTGGCGATCGTTGCGGTGTACAAGGCAATGCAGAGCAGTGGCTGGGTTTAACCCTGAGAGAAGGATCGTTCCCACGCAGGGCGTGGGAACGATCACCGACTCAGGATTTAGGCGCTTGTTCGTACAGCGGCATGACCTTCGGAATCGCCGCCTGCAACGAGGCAATCCGGCTGGTCGAAGCCGGGTGAGTGCTCATGAACTCCGGCGGCGAACCCTCCGACGCCTTGCTCATTTTGTTCCACAAGGTGATCGCGGCGTTCGGGTTGTAACCGGCACGTGCGGCCAGTTCCAGGCCGATCAGGTCGGCTTCGTTTTCGTTGGCGCGACTGTTCGGCAGGGTCATGCCGTAATTGGCCACGGTGTCGGCCAGCGCCAGACTGTCCTGACCCAGACCGAGCAACGCACCTGCGCCCTGCTTGGCCATTTCAATCCCGTAAGCCTTGGACATCGCTTCACGACCGTGTTCGCGCAGGGCGTGGGCGATTTCATGGCCCATGACCGCGGCAATTTCATCGTCGGTCAGTTTCAGGCTGTCGATCAGCCCGGTGTAGAAAATGATCTTGCCGCCAGGCCCGCAGTTGGCGTTAAGTTCATCACTCTTGATCAGATTGACCTCCCACTGCCATTGCGCCGCATCCGGACGGAAGTTCGGCGCCTGGGCGATCAGGCGGTTGGCAATCGCCTGAACCCGCTTGGCCTCGGGGCTGGTCTTGTCCAGCACACCTTTGCTGGAGGCCTCGCCGACGGTCTTCTGATACGACTGGGCATACATCTGGTCGACCTCTTGCGAGGACAGCATGCTGAACATGTACTGCTTGCGCTCGACACCCACGGCGCCGCCGCTGGTGGTGTTGACCGACTGACAACCGACCAGCAACAGCGCTGCGCTCAGTGCACTTACAACCAATGTCTTGTTCATTCAAAAGCTCCCTGAAAACCTGTCGCGTATCCTAGGCGGGTAATTGTATCGACGCCAGATACAACGGACGTGTTGCAGCGACTTTCAGACGTTTCCCACTTGGCCTGTCGTAAAAAATTCACAGCCACCATCAAGCCCCGTGCAACTGCGTCGCGCACTGATCCATTTGCGACATCGGCTTTCAATTGCACCTGCTCGCACTCATGGCCCAATGCCGGCTGCCGATACATCAGCGCAGACGTCCTCTTGCGTGCGGAGCTCCCATGAAGTTCAAGTCGATCCAGTTTTCCGTTGCCGCCCTGGCTGGCGCCATCGTGCTTAGCGTGGTGGCCGCGCTGGTGCTGTATGCGCTGTTCTCCGGTGCGCGCACGCAAGAGATGGTGCAACAGCGTACTCAGGCGCAGTTCGAGCAAGTCATCGAACAGCGCCTGACTTCGCTGGCGCAAACCCAGGTCAGCCAGATCCAGCGCGAACTCGAAGCGCCGCTGCTGATCGCCGGCGGACTGGTGCGGGTCAACGCCCTGCTCGGTACGCCGGGCGCCGATGGCCAGCCGCGCCTGACCGTCAGCCGCGAACAACTGATCAGCCTGATCAAAGAAAACGTCGAAAAGAACCCGAAGATTCTCGGCACTTACATCGGCTGGGAAAAGAACGCCCTGGACCACAATGACGCGGCCTACGTCGGCACCAGCGTGGTCGGCATCGATGCCGCCACCGGGCGCTTCCTGCCATGGTGGTTCCGCAACGATGACGGCACCCTCGGTCTCGACAAACTGGTCGACGTCGACGACCAGAAAACCCTGTCCACCGGCGTGCGCGCCAGCGAGTACTACCTGTGCTCGAAGGAAACCAAGAAAGCCTGCGTGATCGATCCGGCGCCGTACAAGGTCGGCGACAAGATCGTCATGCTCGCCTCCTTTATTGAGCCGATCATGCTCAACGGCGCTTTCCAGGGCATTGTCGGCGCCGACCTGTCGGTGAACTTCATTCAGGAAATGCTCCTCGGCGCCAACCAGAAGCTGTACAGCGGCGCCGGGCAAATGGCGCTGATTGGCGGTAACGGGCGGATCGTTGCCTACACCAAAGACCCGAGCAAGTTCGGCGAAAAAGTCAGCGACATCCTCGACGCCGAACAAACTGCCAACATGGCCAATCTCAAGCGCGGCGAAGTGACTTACTCGGTGAACAAGGACAAGGGGCGCATCGAGTTGTACCTGCCATTCGGCATCGGCCAGACCGACGCGCGCTGGACGTTGATGTTGCAACTGCCGCTCAACGCGGTGATGGCGGATCTGCAAAAGCTACAGGCCGATCTGGATGCTCAGCGTAAATCCGACACCTTCGGCATGGCCATGGTCGGTCTGCTCATCGCGGGCATTGGCTTGCTGGTGATCTGGCTGGTCGGCCACGGCATCGCCCGACCGCTGAAGCAAATGGTCGCGATGCTCAATGACATTGCTCAGGGTGAAGGTGATCTGACCCGACGCTTGAGCAGTGATCGCAGCGATGAATTGGGCTCGATCGCCAAGGGCTTCAATACCTTCCTCGCTAAATTGCAGGCGATGATCACCCAAGTGGTGACGTCGGTGCAGAGCGTCAGCGATTCTTCGGAACACACCGCCGACATTGCCATTCGCACCAACATCGGCATCCAGAAACAAATGGCCGAGATCGATCAAGTCGCCACGGCGGTGCAGGAAATGACCGCCACCGCCCAGGACGTCGCGCGTAACGCTACGCAGGCTGCGCAAGCGGCCAGCCATGCCGATCAGGCGGCGAGTCAGGGCATGCAGATCGTGCGTGACACGTCCGATTCGATTGGCGTGTTGGCGCTGGAAATCGGCAAGGCTGTCGATGTGGTGCAGACCTTGGCCAAGGACAGCGAGAACATCAACGCGATTCTCACGGCGATTCGCGGGATTGCCGAGCAGACCAATCTGCTGGCGCTGAACGCGGCGATTGAAGCGGCGCGTGCCGGCGAGCAGGGTCGCGGCTTTGCCGTGGTGGCGGATGAAGTGCGCAATCTGGCGCAGAAAACCCAGAAAGCCACTGAAGAAATCCAGTCCATGATCCAGCAACTGCAACAGGGCACCCGCGATGTCGTGCGGGTCATGGAGGACAGCCAGAACCGCACTGACGAAAGCGTGCAGCACGCGGCGAAAGCGGCTCAAGCACTGGAGACGATTACTCACGCGGTATCGGTAATCAACGACATGAACACGCAGATTGCTAGCGCGGCTGAAGAGCAGAGCGCGGTGGCGGATGACATCAATCGCAACGTGATCAACATTGGGCAAGTGGCCAATGAAGTGGCGGGTGGCGCGGATGAGTCGAGTTCGGCGAGCGCGGATCTGACCAAACTGGCGGAGCAGCAGCGGCGGTTGATCAATCAGTTCAAGGTCTGAAAAGCCAAGAGCACCCTCACCCTAACCCTCTCCCAGAGGGAGAGGGGACTGATTGGGGGATATTGACGAAGTACACCGACTTGAACGCTTTTCACCGAATCCATAATCGCCACGATTTTTCAGGTCGATGCATGACGGTAGAAAACTCGGTCAGTCCCCTCTCCCTCTGGGAGAGGGCTAGGGTGAGGGGCTTTTGATCTAAATGCTTTAACCCGGAGTCAAACACTCCGGCCCATTGAGCTTCGGATCATTAATCAGATTCGCCAACACCCGCTCACGCAATGCAGCAGGTTCACTGGCCAGCAACCCCTGCAATACATGTAACGGCGTCTCCGGATCCAGCCAAGCCGCCTGCCCCGCCTCATCCAAAATCAACGGCCGGCGCTGACTCGACGCCGGCTGAGTAATCACCGCCGTGCTCAGCCAGACCTGCTCCTGCACCGGATACGCCTCCCAGATCGCCGCAAAAAACAGCGAAGCGCCCTCCCCCGGCGTCAGCCAGTACGGCCGCTTGCGCTGCGTTCCGCGCCATTCGTAGAAACCATTCGCCGGCAGCAGGCAGCGACGCTGGCGCAGTGCCTCACGAAACATCGGTTGCTCAGCCACGGTTTCCGCGCGGGCATGCGCCGGCGTCTTCGACAAATCGGTCAGCCACGGCGGCGTCAGCCCCCAACGGGCGAGGGCCAAGGTGCGCTGGCCATCTTCAGCGGCACGCAGCATCAACACCGAATCATTGGGGGAAATGTTCCACTGCGCCTGCTGATCGGCGGGAAAACCTGGCAGGGCCGCGAAATCGCGGTTCCAGCGAAACAGGGCATAACGTCCACACATGGGGCAACACGACTCTGAAGTAAAACGAAGCTCAGCCTAACAGACCAGCGTCCCGGGAAAGCTCTCCGGTTCATCGCCGGGCAGCGGCAGCGCGGCATTGTACGCGGTGATCAACTCACGGGCGTATTCGGCCTGATCGTTATCCACAGACAAGCCCAACAGACCGAAGATCGGCAGCTCGCCGGTGCCACCGAGCAAATCGCGGCCAATCAAGTGCGCCTCGATGCCTTCGCTGGCGAGCATGCCCTTGAGCATTTCACCTTCCATCAGGTTTTCCGGCTCGTAGATTCGCTGCATGGGCGCGCCTCACTCGTTTTCGCTGAAGACTTCCAGAAACCAGTCCTCTTCGTGTACCTGCAATACAAACGTGATTGGCCGGCAACACACCTGACAATCTTCGATATAGGTCTGATCGCCACCGGACAGGTCCACTGACGTTTCGACCGTTTCCCCACAATAAGGACATTCGTATTCAGCAGGTTCCAGCATCGCGGTCTCCCAAGTGACTTGTGCGTATAATCGCCGGTCTATTTGCAGGGCTATTTTTGTCTGGCTACTTTTTCAGACCGTGCCCCGCGGGTTTTCGATCAAAACCTTTACTTACCCTAGCCGTTTCCAACAAGAGAGCATGATGGGCGAATTCGATGCCATCCGACCTTACGACGACAGCGAAGTACCTGTGGTACTGGCAAGACTGCTCGGCGACAAGGCGTTTCTAGATATCCTCACCCACTTCCGCTTCCCGCGTTTTGCCGGTGCCTTCGGCTGGATGCTCAAACCACTTATAGCCCATCGGCTGCGTCGTGAGTTCGCCGACGTGACCTCGGTGGCGACGTTGCAGGACAAGGTCGAGTCCTACGTCGACCACACCATCGAGCGCGCCACCGACGGCGTGACCTACACCGGTGTCGAGCAATTCAAGTCCGGCAGCGCCTATCTGTTCATCGCCAACCACCGCGACATCGTGATGGACCCGGCCTTCGTCAACTATGCCGTGTACCACGCAGGCCTGCCGACCCCGCGCATCGCGATCGGCGACAATCTGCTGCAGAAGCCGTTTGTCAGCGACCTGATGCGCTTGAACAAGAGCTTCATCGTTCACCGTTCGATCACCGGCCGTCGCGAGAAAATGGCTGCGTATCAACTGTTGTCGGCGTACATCAACCACTCGATCCGCAACGATTGCGCGTCGATCTGGATCGCTCAGGCTGAAGGTCGGGCGAAGGACGGCGACGATCGCACCGAGTCGGCGATCCTCAAGATGTTCCACATGAGCCGCAAGGACGAGCCGTTCGGCGAAGTCATTCGCTCGCTGAACGTCACCCCGGTGTCGATCAGCTACGAATACGACCCGTGCGACCAGGCCAAGGCCCGCGAGCTATTCATCCGCGCCACCACCGGCACCTACGCGAAAGCGCCGGGCGAGGATGACGTAAGCATCGCCAAGGGCATCACCGGCTACAAAGGCCGGGTGCACGTGAACTTTGCGGCGCCGATCACCGAGCTGTTTGAAGACACCAAGCAATTGGCGGTCGAAATGGACAAGCAGATTCTCGGCGGCTACCGGTTATTCCCGGTGCATTACCTGGCGTACTCGCAGTGGGCCGATGCCGATCCGCAGTTGAATGTGCCGAAGGCTGCCGAGGTTTTCCCGGCGGATGAGCTGGCCAAGGCGCAGGAAGAATGGCAGAGCCGGCTGGACGCTTGCCCTGAGGAGCATCGTCCGTATCTGGTCCTGCAATATGCGACGCCGGTGCGTAATCAATACCGGGTCAAGGCTGGGTTGCCGCTGTAAAACAACGGCAAGATCAAAAGATCGCAGCCTGCGGCAGCTCCTACAGGGGATTCGTGTAGGAGCTGCCGAAGGCTGCGATCTTTTGCTTTTAGAAGCGTGTGCTGATCCAGGAGACGATCAGGGCCAGCGCGAGGCAGGCAAAACCAAAACGGTAGAAAAACCGGTTCATGCGCAAGGTCGCCCAGTCCAGGATCGGCTCGGCATTCGGCTGTGCCTGACGCTGGGCGGCAATGCTGGCCATCGCGCGCTGTTCACGGCGGCGGGTCGCATGCAGCAGCCAACTGCCTGGAAACGCCAAGAGCAGCGCCAGCAGGTTGATCAATTTGGCGGGATGGGCGGTAAACAGTGTCATCAAGTGCAGCGACATCACAGACCTCTATCTGAACCGGTATGGCAGACGCCCGATCGACGACTGCGGCGCGGATTCTAACCAAACCTGCCGGTTCACCCCCAGTCTTTGCGACAAATAACCTGACAATCGACCGATGGCTGTCCTGTGTCACGGCATCGTCATGTGGATAGGCCACCCTGCGCACCTCGAAACACACATGGAACGCGACATGCTTCACGCTGAAAACCAGGATCGTCTGTACCTCATCACGCCTTACGACGAACAACAAAGCCTCGTCGGCAGCCTTGCCTTCAATGTTCAGGATCGCCATTGGCTGGTGTATTGCGCGCTCGGCGGGCATCAGCATGCAGATTTGCCGGAGACGGATTTGCTGACGGGCGTCAGCGTGCTCGACTTCTATTCTCAGGCGGCCTGAAAATAGCAAAAGCACCCTCACCCTAGCCCTCTCCCGGAGGGAGAGGGGACTGACCGAGGTGGATTTTCGAGGTACATCGACCTGAAAGTTCGAGGTGAATGCAGATCTCAAGAAAGACACCGATCTGCTCCCTTTCCCCCTCGCCCCCTTTGGGGGAGAGGGCTGGGGTGAGGGGGATCGATTTCCCATACGCCACAAGCCTCGAACCTGACACCCACAAAAAAGCCCGAAACCATCACTGGCCCCGGGCTTTTTCACATCCGCCGAAAACTTACTCAGCCAAAACCTGACCCACAGTCGGATCCTTGAACAGACGCGTCAGCGCATCGCTCAAGACATCGCTGACCAGTTTGGTGTTGGTTTCCTGGTTCGGCGCCATGCCGAAACGCTGGTCCAGCGACGCACCGTAACGGCCGCTGTAACGGCGGTTGGCGTTCTGCACGTCGGAGCGGAAGGTCGCGCCGATGGTTGCTTCGGTCACGTACATGCCTTCTTTCGGCGACTGATACTTCAGCTCGGCCAGCGTCACGGTCAGCTGTGGAGCATTTGGCGCGTTGTTGGTCGGGGTGAACCCGAGCAGACGCACGGCGGCTTCAGCCTGAGCCTGCAGCTTCGGCAGGATCTGCTCGCGCTGCACAGTGATGGCGCTGGTTTCCGGGTACAGACCGCCACGGGTGCCGAGGGTTGGCGACGGACGACCGTCTACTACACGCACAACAACAGGCTGGCCACGGCCGACCGCAGGCAACTGGGTGGTCAGCTTCGGCTCCGGGTTCAGTTGTTGCGGGCTGTGGGCGCAGCCGGCCAGGGTCAAACCGGCCACAGTGATCAAACCGAACAACAGGCGTTGCAACATGCTCTTCTCTCCAGAATCAGGCACAAACAGGCCGGCAGTATAGCGGTGGGCCACTGCGGGTAACCAGCGCCCGGCAGCGAATACTGAAATGTCTGACAAAGCCTTGGGAAAGCGGTTCCTGTCACAGATTATTCACCCGCCATACACGTTCACGTCACGGCGCTTTGGCAACCTTGCAATCAGTCCCCCACAAGGTACTCAATCATGCGTTATCTGATCTCGTTGTTCGCCCCACGTCCGCTGCATCGCAGCTTCGCCCTGCTCGACCGCAACGGCCATTGCCAGGCATTCAAGCAGTGCAGCCTGCAGCCGATGGGTGACGGTTGGGTGGAAATCGAAGAAATCCGCCTCAACTGGTTGCACCAGCCACTGCCCGCCAGCGCCCGCGTCATAGCGTCGCAGCCCCGCGCACGGGTGCAAGCGATGTTGAGCATCTGACCGGATGCCTAATAAAAGTCATTAAACACGAGCAACTGCCCGCATTTCTTCGATACAATCTCCCCCCGATTATAAGGACGTCTCCTGATCGGGCCCCGCAACAGCGTCAATGCGCATGCATCGACACCCAAAATCGCCCACAGAGAGCCGCCCACACAGATCGAGTGAAGTTGGCGCGCTTGCCTGTTCTTCCGGCAAAAACCCCGCTTTTCGCGAATCTGCAGAGCTGTCATGACGCTCGGCCACCGCGTTGTTTTGCCTTTGCGGGCAAGGTGCCAGGCCTGGACAGCCCTTTTTTGAGGTTCACGTCTTCAAAAGAGCGTGAAAAAAACGGGTTTTCACAACTTCACAAGAGTGTGGCGAGCAAATGAAAAGTTTTGCGTCTGAACATGCACCATTAGCGTCTGAAACAGCCCAACGACACAGGACCGGGTATACCTCGAATATCGGAGCCTGAAGCCTGTCCGCTACGGATTTGGTTGCACAAAAACGGATGTCTCGACCATAAGTCGAATTGCCAGCCGCGCGCTGAAATGAGTTCATGGAGCTCTTGAAGCCAAGCCGCATACATCCGTCGAAGTTGCGAAAAATTGCGAAGATTCGGACATGGCGAACCTGACCACGGATAGCTGGGGCACAACTGACCTGTCCCGGAACGCCTGGCAGCCATGCCGACAATTTGGTGCTGCAGATTTTGGAGACGCGTTAAATGGCGCATAACGAAGCAGTCGACGTAGTTCTGGTTGGGGCGGGCATCATGAGTGCCACCCTTGCCGTGCTGCTCAAAGAGCTCGACCCCGCGATCAAGCTGGAAGTCGTCGAGCTGATGGATTCCGGTGCCGCTGAGAGTTCCAACCCTTGGAACAACGCCGGTACCGGCCACGCCGGTCTGTGCGAGCTGAACTACACGCCGCAGGCCGCCGATGGCACCGTCGACATCAAGAAAGCCGTGCACATCAACACCCAGTTCGAGGTGTCGAAGCAGTTCTGGTCGTACCTGACCAAGAAAGGCACCTTCGGCTCGTGCAAATCCTTCATCAGCCCGGTACCGCACCTGAGTTTCGTCCAGGGCGACTCCGGCGTGTCGTTCCTGAAAGAACGTTTTGACGTGCTGCACAAGCACCACGCCTTCGCCGACATGGAATACACCGAAGACAAGGCCAAAATGGCCGAATGGATGCCGTTGATGATGCCGGGCCGCTCGCCGGACGAAGTCCTCGCCGCCACTCGCGTGATGAACGGCACCGACGTCAACTTTGGCGCCCTGACCAATCAGTTGCTCAAGCACCTGACCAGCGCACCCGACACCCAAGTCAAATACTGCAAGCGCGTCACCGGCCTCAAGCGTAACGGCGCTGGCTGGACCGTGAGCATCAAGGACGTCAACAACGGCAACACCCGTGAAGTCGACGCCAAGTTCGTCTTCCTCGGCGCCGGCGGTGCCGCCCTGCCATTGCTGCAGGCTTCGGGCATCGAAGAAAGCAAAGGCTTCGGCGGCTTCCCGATCAGTGGCCAATGGCTGCGCTGCGACAATCCGGAAGTGGTCAAACAGCACCAGGCCAAGGTTTACAGCCAGGCCGCCGTGGGTTCGCCACCGATGTCGGTGCCGCACCTGGACACCCGCGTGGTCGACGGCAAGAAATCCCTGCTGTTCGGGCCATACGCCGGTTTCACCACCAAGTTCCTCAAGCACGGTTCCTTCATGGACCTGCCGCTGTCGGTGCGCGCCGGCAACATCGGGCCGATGCTGGCCGTGGCGAAAAACAACATGGACCTGACCAAATACCTGGTCAGCGAAGTGATGCAGTCGATGGAACAGCGTCTGGATTCCCTGCGCCGTTTCTACCCTGAGGCGAAAGCCGAAGACTGGCGCCTGGAAGTGGCCGGCCAACGGGTGCAGATCATCAAGAAAGACCCGAAAAAAGGCGGCATCCTGCAGTTCGGTACCGAACTGGTTGCGGCCAAGGACGGTTCCCTCGCCGCCCTGCTCGGTGCTTCGCCAGGTGCGTCGGTGACCGTTTCGATCATGCTGGAACTGATCGAGAAGTGCTTCCCGGCCAAGGCCAAGGGTGAGTGGGCTGGCAAACTGGCCGAGATCTTCCCGGCCCGTGAAAAGGTTCTGGAAACCGATGCTGCGCTGTATCGCAAGATCAATACGCAGAACAACATCGCGCTGGAGCTGGTTGAAGAAAGCAGCGAGACCCCAAGCTACGCTTGATCAAGCCGCATAAAAAACGCCCCGATCGGGGCGTTTTTTTATGTCTGTCAGAAGCAAAAGATCGCAGCCTGCGGCAGCTCCTACATGGGATGTGTATTTATCCTGTAGGAGCTGCCGAAGGCTGCGATCTTTTGATCTTAAGCGCGAGCTTTATCGATCAGCTCGATGTAGTCCGGGGCGTTGCGCTGATCGGCGATCAGGTCAACAAAGGTCTTGCCCTGCTCGTCCTTGCCATCGACGTCGTAACCGGCCTCGACGAAGAAGCCGAGGAAGCGTTCGAAGTCATCGATACGCAGGCCACGGTAGGCCTTGATCAGTTTGTGCAGCGACGGCGAAGTGGCGTCGACCGGTTCAAAATCGAGGAACAGCTTGATCTGCTCATCGCCGATCTCGTCACCAATCACTTGTTTCTTATCTTTACGCATTGCCGACTCCAGCTCGCAGACATTACACGGGGCGGGCAGTTTACCCCTGCCCGGCCGCCGGGCTCAACGCGATCGCACCGCCCCGGTGTGCAAATCGGCCCAGATATGGCCGTTGGCGTAACTGAGGAACTGCACATACACGGTGTCATTGCGCAGCAGATCGATGATCACGCGGTATTGGGCCTGTGGATAAAACAACGTCAGGGTTTTGCTCTTGTCGTCGTAGACCGGTTTTTTCAGGCTTTTACTTTCGCCGTCGAAATTGACCAGTACTTGAGTGATCGTCGCGCCCTTGTTCAGGGACTTGCCCTTGAGGCGAATCATCAATGGCGAGGTAACCGGAATCGGCTGCTGATTGGACTGACGTTGCGCGCCGACGACCACCGAGTAATCGGTGACCTGCAGAAGTTGCTGCTGCTCGGGCTCGGCATCGCGCACGGTCAGATCGTCCGGCGGCAGGAATTGGCTGTGCATCGGCGCGGCGGACAGCGGCAGGCTGAGGATCAGTAAAAGCGCGGCGAGGCTGCGGATCAAGAGGCGCATGACAGGCTCCGGAGGGCGGGGCCGAGCACTCTAGCATGGGTATCACGCAAACAAATGTAGGAGTGAGCCTGCTCGCGATTGCGGTCTGTCAGCAACGTTGATGTTGGCTGATACGACGCTATCGCGAGCAGGCTCACTCCTACAGGGGATGGTGCAGGGTCTTACATGCCTTTAACGGCAAAGATCCCGTTGGCGTTGCGCCAGTAGCCTTTGTAGTCCATGCCGTAACCGAAGATGTAGCGGTCAATGCACGGCAGGCCAACGAAATCGGCTTTCAGGTCAGGACGCGCTTTGCGGTCGTGGTCCTTGTCGATCAGTACGGCGGTGTGCACTTTGCGCGCGCCGGCGTGTTTGCAGAAGTCGATGATCGCACCGAGGGTGTGACCTTCGTCGAGGATGTCGTCGATGATCAGTACGTCGCGGTCGATGAACGAGACTTCCGGCTTGGCTTTCCAGAACAGGTCGCCGCCGCTGGTTTCGTTGCGATAACGGGTCGCGTGCAGGTAGGAGGCTTCCAGCGGGAAGTGCAGATGCGTCAGCAGTTTGCCGGAGAAAATCAGCCCGCCGTTCATCACGCAGAACACCACCGGGTTGCTGTCAGCCAGTTGTTCGTTGATTTGTGCACCGACACGGGCGATGGCCGCCTCGACTTCAGACTCGGTGTACAGGCAGTCAGCCTCTCGCATGATTTGACGGATATGCTCGAGATCAGCGGACATGGCGCTCTCCAGGGGGGGAATGTGGGGGGGTATGGCTGCGAAAAGCGGGCAAAGGTACGCATCTCGCGAGGCCGAATCAAGCCTTTATGGACTAACGTACAGAATGTCCTATAGGACATCACCCTCGGATAGATTAATCTAGGCCGGTTTTTTTGCCCGCCGCCGGAGTTTTTCCATGCCCATCCTCGAGATCCGCCATCCGCTGATCCGTCATAAACTCGGCCTGATGCGCCGCGCCGATATCAGCACCAAGAACTTCCGTGAGCTCGCTCAGGAAGTCGGCGCCCTGTTGACCTATGAAGCTACAAAAGATTTGCCGCTGGAGTCCTACGATATTGCAGGCTGGTGCGGCACCGTGTCGGTCGAGAAAATCGCCGGCAAGAAGATCACTGTCGTGCCGATCCTGCGCGCCGGCATCGGCATGCTCGAAGGCGTGCTGAGCCTGATCCCGGGTGCCAAGGTTTCCGCTGTGGGTGTCGCCCGCAACGAAGAAACCCTGCAAGCGCACACCTATCTGGAAAAACTGGTTCCGGAAATCGACGAACGGTTGGCGATGATCATCGACCCGATGCTCGCCACTGGCAGCTCGATGGTTGCGACCATCGACCTGTTGAAAAAGGCTGGTTGCAAAGACATCCGCGCGATGGTGCTGGTTGCCGCGCCGGAAGGTATCGCAGCAGTCGAAAAAGCTCACCCGGACGTGACCATCTACACCGCGTCCATTGATGAGCGCTTGAACGAGCACGGTTACATCATTCCTGGACTTGGCGACGCCGGTGACAAGATCTTCGGCACCAAGCAGAAGGACGCTTGACCATGCAGCAAGAGTTCAACGATCCGCTCTGGCGCACGGTGCTGTCCGGCGCCCAGATGCTGTTCGTGGCTTTCGGCGCTTTGGTGCTGATGCCGCTGATCACGGGCCTTGACCCGAACGTGGCACTGTTTACCGCAGGTCTTGGGACGATCCTGTTCCAGATCGTCACCGGGCGTCAGGTGCCGGTGTTTCTGGCGTCGAGCTTCGCTTTCATCACCCCGATCATTCTCGCCAAGGGCCAGTTCGGCCTCGCCGCGACCATGGGCGGAGTGATGGCAGCCGGTTTCGTCTACACCTTCCTCGGCCTTGCCGTGAAGATCAAAGGCACCGGATTTATCGACCGTTTGCTGCCGCCGGTGGTGATTGGTCCGGTGATCATTTCCATCGGTCTGGCCATGGCACCGATTGCCGCAAACATGGCAATGGGCAAGGCTGGCGACGGTTCTGAACTGATCCATTACCAGACCGCGATGATGATCTCGATGCCGGCATTGCTGACCACGTTGATCGTGGCGGTGTTCGGCAAAGGCATCTTCCGTCTGGTGCCGATCATTTCCGGCGTGCTGGTCGGTTTTGCCATGGCGTTCTATTTCGGTGTCGTTGATACCGCGAAGATTGCCGCAGCGCCCTGGTTTGCGATTCCGCACTTCACCGCGCCGGAGTTCAACTGGCAGGCGATCCTGTTCATCGTTCCGGTGGCGCTGGCGCCGGCCATTGAGCACATCGGTGGCGTGATTGCCGTCGGTAGCGTGACCGGTCGCGATTACCTGAAGAAGCCCGGCCTGCATCGCACCCTGCTCGGTGACGGCATTGCCACCACCGCTGCCGGCCTGTTCGGCGGCCCGCCAAACACCACCTACGCCGAAGTGACGGGCGCGGTGATGCTGACCAAGAACTACAACCCGAAAATCATGACCTGGGCGGCGATCTTCGCCATCAGCCTGGCGTTCATCGGCAAGTTCGGCGCGCTGCTGCAGAGCATTCCGGTGCCAGTGATGGGCGGGATTCTGTGCCTGCTGTTCGGTTCGATTGCGGCGGTGGGGATGAACACCCTGATCCGTCACAAGATCGATCTGGGCGAGGCGCGCAATCTGGTGATTGTCTCGGTGACGCTGGTGTTCGGCATTGGCGGTGTGCTGGTCGGCACCGGCACCGGCCCGGACGACTTCGGCCTCAAAGGCATTGCGCTGTGCGCGGTGGTGGCGATTGCGCTGAACCTGATTCTGCCGGGCAATGATGGCTGGAAGAACAAGAAGGCGGATGAGCCGCTGATCTAACCCCTTAGATCTGATCGTTCCCACGCTCTGCGTGGGAACGATCATGTGGGAGTGAGCCTGCTCGCGATTCGCTTTCAGAGCGCCAGCGGTGCTCTTTCGCAGAGAGTCGCCAAGGCTTTCGCCCAATGCGTGTCATCATTCAGGCACGGCACCAGCACCAACTCTTCGCCCCCCGCTTCGCGGAACTGTTCCTTGCCGCGATCACCAATCTCTTCCAGCGTCTCGATGCAATCGGCGACAAACGCCGGGCACATCACCAGTATTTTCTTCACGCCGCTTTTCGCCAGTTCATCCAGCCGCGCTTCGGTGTACGGCTCGATCCACTTGGCCCGACCCAGACGCGACTGAAACGACACCGACCATTTGCCATCCGGCAGGCCCATTCGCTCGGCGAACAACGCCGCTGTCCGCAGGCATTGCGCGCGATAACAGGTCGCCAATACCGCAGGCGAAGCGTTCTTGCAGCAGTCGTCATTCTTGAAACAATGATTGCCGGTCGGATCGAGTTTGGTCAGATGCCGCTCGGGCAAACCGTGGAAGCTCAGCAGCAAGTGATCGTAATCCTGCTGCAAATGTGGCCGGGCGCTTTCAACCAGCGCATCGAGGTATTCCGGCTGATCGTAGAACGGCTGCAGCACCGACAATTGCACGTCGAGCTTCTTCTGGCGAATCACCCGTTTGGCTTCTTCGATCACCGTGGTCGTAGTGCTGTCAGCGAACTGCGGATACAGCGGCGCCAGCGTGATGCGCTTGTGCCCCGCCGCCACCAGCTTGAGCAAACAGGTTTCAATCGACGGCTCGCCGTAACGCATCGCCAGTTCCACCGGGCCGTGATTCCACTGTGCGGTCATCTGCTGTTGCAGACGACGGCTGAGCACCACCAGCGGTGAGCCCTCCTCCCACCAGATCGAGGCGTAAGCGTGGGCCGATTGTTCCGGGCGCTTGACCAGGATCAGCGACACCAGCAAACGCCGCACCGGCCACGGCAGGTCGATCACGTACGGGTCCATCAGGAATTGGTTGAGGTAGCTGCGTACATCGGCCACTGAGGTTGAGGCCGGGGAACCCAGGTTGACCAGAAGCAAAGCGTGATCGGTCATGCAACGTCCTATTTCAGAGGCGGCTGGAGAGATCGTCCAGGGCCGCGCGTAAATCCGTGAACTGGAAAGTGAAACCCGCTTCCAGCAAGCGTGCCGGCAGGGCCTTCTGGCCGCCGAGCAACAACAAAGACATTTCGCCGAGGCCGACTTTCAGTGCCAGCGTCGGCATCGGCATGAACGCCGGGCGGTGCAGAACGCTGCCCAGCGTCTTGGCAAATTCGCGATTGCGCACAGGTTGCGGCGCGCACGCATTATAAGGACCACTGGCCTGATCACGATGCAGAAGAAAATCAATCAGGGCGATTTGATCGTTGATATGAATCCACGGCATCCACTGCCGACCATTGCCCAAAGGCCCACCCAGCCCGAGCTTGAAGGGCAACAGCAAGCGCGACAAAAAGCCGCCCTCGGCCGACAGCACCAGACCCGTTCGCACCAGCACCACGCGGATTCCCTGCGCTTCGGCACGTTGCGCGGTTTCTTCCCAGGCGATGCACAACTGGCTGGCGAAATCATCGATCACCGGCGGCGAATCTTCCGTCAGCTCGCGCTCACCGCCGTCGCCGTACCAGCCGATCGCCGAACCGGAGATCAGCAGCGCCGGTTTTTGTAATCGCGTTTCCAGCCAGGCCAACAGGGTTTCGGTCAGGGTGATGCGGCTGCTCCACAGCAACGCTTTGCGTCGATGGGTCCACGGCCGATCGGCAATCGGCGCACCGGCCAGATTGATGATCGCGTCGACCGACTCTTCGCCGAGGTCTTCCAGGCGCGCAATACCACGTACCTGCGCACCACAGATTTTCGCGACTTTCTCCGGCTTGCGGCTCCACACCGTCAAGCGATGGCCCTGCCCCAACCAGTGTCGGCAGAGCTGACGTCCTATCAAACCAGTACCGCCGGTCAGCAATATGTGCATGACATCTTCCTCGCGTGGCGTTTAACCCGGATCACTAGTCTATTTTTATAAGCAGGGATCTTTTCTATCGGGCAGGCTCTATTGTTTAACCATAGGCCAAGCTGTCAGAACGAGAACGCTAGAAGTTATACCAAAAAACAAAATTGTACAGGTTTCATCCACGGCGTAGTCTGTACAGAAAGGTAAACGAGGCCCCTATGACTGTACCTATCGCAATCATCGGCACCGGCATCGCCGGGCTCTCCGCCGCCCAGGCTCTGACAGAGAGCGGGCACACCGTTCAATTATTCGACAAAAGTCGCGGCAGCGGCGGGCGTATGTCGAGCAAGCGCAGTGACGCTGGCTCGCTGGACATGGGCGCGCAATATTTCACTGCCCGCGACCGCCGCTTCGTCACCGAAGTGCAGCGTTGGCAAAGCCAGGGTTGGGTCGCCGAGTGGACGCCACAGCTCTACACCTATCAGGGCGGGCAACTGAACCTGTCGCCGGACGAGCAGACCCGATGGGTCGGTGCGCCGCGTATGAGCGCCATTACTCGTGGCTTGCTTGACGGTCTGGAAGTGCACTTTGCCTGCCGGATTACCGAGGTCTATCGCGGTGAAGAACATTGGCACTTGCAGGACGCCGAAGGTTTCACGCACGGGCCGTTCAGTCATGTCGTGATCGCCACGCCAGCACCGCAAGCGACTGCCCTGCTGGCCGCCGCACCGAAACTTGCCGGGGCCGCCGCCGGGGTGAAAATGGACCCGACCTGGGCCGTCGCCCTCGCTTTCGAAACACCACTGGATACGCCGATCGAAGGTTGCTTTGTGCAGGACAGCCCGCTCGACTGGTTGGCGCGAAACCGCAGTAAACCGGGGCGCGACAACACCCTCGACACGTGGGTGCTGCATGCCACCAGCGCGTGGAGCCGGCAACACATCGACTTGTCCAAGGAAGCGGTGATCGAGCAACTGCACGGCGCCTTTGCCGAGTTGCTGCACAGCGCCATGCCCGCGCCGACCTTCAGCCTCGCCCACCGCTGGCTCTATGCGCGACCCGCGACGGGCCACGAATGGGGCACGCTGGCCGATGCCGATCTGGGCCTCTACGCCTGCGGCGACTGGTGCCTGTCCGGGCGCGTCGAAGGCGCTTGGCTCAGTGGCCAGGAAGCTGCGCGACGCTTGCACGAACACCTGCAATGAACCGCATCAATCCGCAAAAATTGCTGCTGTCGAAATGGACAGCAGCTCAACCGCTGAATCGTGAAAAACATTTTCTGGTGACCGAACTGTTCCGAGATGAGGAAGGTACGGTGCTGGAAGTCGAATTGCAGGCGGTGTTGACCAAGCGTGCCGAACGACTCGATTGGCAAGTCCTCAAGAACAACGATCAGTGGTTATTGGGTTGGCAATAAAGCCCCCCTGTAGGAGTGAGCCTGCTCGCGATAGCGTCGTATCACTCAGCATCAATGTTGCTGACATACCGCAATCGCGAGCAGGCTCACTCCCACAGTGAATTGCGTTCAATCAAAAAAGTTGTACAAATAATTTGACTTGTACACCCATGAATCTATGCTGACGAAAGTTGTACAGAGATCTACCTCTGTACAGGTATAGATTCGAGGTGCCCATGTCAGATACTTGCGTAGCCAAGCCAAAAATCGCCATCAGCGCCTGCCTGCTGGGTGCCGAGGTGCGCTTCAACGGTGGGCACAAGGAATCGCGACTGTGCAGCCGCACCCTCACCGAGCATTTCGATTTTGTCCCGGTATGCCCTGAAGTCGCCATCGGCCTGGGCATCCCGCGCGAACCGATCCGCCTCGTTGGCGAGGCCGAGCATCCGCAAGCGGTCGGCACGGTCAACCCGGCGATCAACGTCACCCAGCCATTGGCCGAGTACGGCACGAAAATGGCCGCCGAGCTTGATGACATCTGCGGCTACATCTTCATGCAGCAATCGCCGTCCTGCGGCCTCGAACGGGTCAAGGTCTACCACACCAACGGCGCCCCGGTGAACGGCGGCGGGCGCGGGATTTACGCTCAGGCGTTTTGCGCACAGCACCCGGATCTGCCCGTGGAAGAAGCCGGGCGCCTCAATGATCCAGTACTGCGCGAGAACTTCATCACCCGCGTGTTCGCCTACAGCGAATGGCAACACGTCCTTGCCGGTGGCCTGAGTCGTCGCGCCCTCACCGAATTCCATTCGCGCTATAAATATTTGCTGATGGCGCACAATCCGCCGCAATACAAAGCGCTGGGCAAAATGCTCGGCAACATGGCCGACACCGATCCCGCCGAACTCGGCCCGCGCTATTTCAGCGAACTGATGGCGGCATTGAAGAAATGCGCCACCCGTGGCACGCACTGCAACGTTTTGCTGCACATCAGCGGTTATCTGAAACAGGCAATCAGCGCCGAAGACAAACAGGAAATGCAACACGTCATCGGCCAGTACCGCCAGGGCATCGTGCCGCTGGTGGTGCCGTTGACGCTGCTCAAGCACCACTTTCGCCTCCATCCGGATTCGTACATCGCGCAACAGGTTTACCTGCAACCGCACCCGGAAAACCTCAGCCTGCGAAACGCAATCTAATGAACGACAAAATGGATACCAGCGCCCAGGAAGACCTTGGCGCTGATTTTAAAAAAGCCCTCGACGAGGGCTGGCTGCCGATTCGCGAAGTCGCCCGGCAGACCGGCGTCAACGCGATTACCCTGCGCGCGTGGGAACGCCGCTACGGGCTGGTCGTGCCGCAACGCACGCCCAAGGGCCACCGGCTGTATTCGGCCGAACATGTGCAGCGGATTCTGACCATCCTTACCTGGCTCAACCGTGGCGTCGCGGTCAGCCAGGTCAAACCTCTGCTCGACACACCACAGGCGTTCAGCGAAACCGTGGAAAACGACTGGCAGCGGTTGCGCCAGACACTGCTGACGGCCGTCACGCAACTCAATGAACGCAGCCTCGACGACAGCGTCAATCAGGCCATGGCGCTCTACCCGCCACGCACATTGTGCGAGCAATTGCTGATGCCGCTGTTGGCGGAACTGGAGCAGCGCTGGCAAGGCCAGTTTGGCGCGCAGATGGAGCGGGTGTTCTTTTATTCATGGTTACGCAGCAAATTCGGCACACGCATCTACCATAACAATCGTCAGTTGCATGGCGCCCCGCTGCTATTGATCAATCATTCCGACCTGCCACTGGAACCTCATCTGTGGCTGTGCGCGTGGCTGATCAGTAGCGCTGATTGTCCGGTGCAAGTGTTTGACTGGCCGCTGCCTGCCGCCGAACTGGCGCTGGCGGTCGAACATCTGCAAGCCCGTGGCGTACTGCTGTATTCCAGCAAAGCCATGAACCTTGCGCAGTTGCCCAAACTACTGAACGGAGTCGGTTGTACCAAAATGCTGGTCGGACCAACGGTATGCATCCACCACGCCGAGTTGTCCGTAAAAACCTCAGAGATGGCTGATGTGTTCCTGGCTGAAGACGCGCTTGTAGCGCACCAGGTGCTCGTTCAGCGTGGGCTGATCTAATGGACGCAGTGAGTTCCGACATGCAATTGATCTGGCTGCGCAGCGACTTGCGCCAACATGACAACACCGCCCTCGCGGCCGCCGCAGCGCGCGGCCCGACGGTCGCCGTGTACCTGTTGAGCCCGCAGCAGTGGCTGGAACATGACGATGCGCCGTGCAAGGTCGACTTCTGGTTGCGCAACCTGCGTGAGCTGAGCGCAAGCCTTGGCAAACTCAACATCCCGTTGCTGATTCGCACCGCAACCCATTGGGATCAAGCCCCGGCAGAACTGCTCAAACTCTGCCGGCAGCTGAAGATAGCGGCGGTTCACGCCAATGAAGAATATGGCGTTCATGAAAGCCGTCGCGATGCAGCGGTAGGCGAAACACTAAAGGCCGAGGGCATCACCTTTCACAGCTATCTCGACCAGTTGCTGTTCAAACCTGGCAGCGTGCTGACCAAGACCGAGAGTTACTTCAAGGTGTTCAGTCAGTTCCGCAAAGTCTGTTACGAACGCCTGCATCGCTCGATGCCGGCGCTGGTCAAGGCCCCCGGCAAACAGGAAAAACTTGAGCTCAGCAGCGATCCGATTCCCGACTCGGTTAAGGGCTTCTCGACGCCGAGCCAGACCTTGCGCGATCTATGGCCCGCCGGCGAAAACGAAGCCCGGCGCCGTCTCGACACCTTCACCGACGCGCAGATCGACTACTACCAGAGCGAACGCGACTTCCCGGCCAAACCCGGCACCAGTCAGCTCTCGGCGTATCTCGCGGCCGGCGTGATTTCGCCGCGCCAATGCCTGCACGCCGCCCTGCAAAGCAATCAGGGCGAGTTCGAGAGCGGCAAGGTCGGTGCGGTCACCTGGATCAACGAGTTGCTGTGGCGTGAGTTCTACAAACACATTCTGGTCGGCTATCCACGGGTCTCTCGGCACCGTGCATTTCGCCCGGAAACCGAGGCGTTGGCCTGGCGTGATGCGCCGGACGATCTTGCCGCATGGCAAGAAGCGCGCACCGGTCTGCCGATCATCGACGCGGCCATGCGCCAATTGCTCGAAACCGGCTGGATGCACAATCGCCTGCGCATGATCGTGGCAATGTTCCTGACCAAAAACCTGCTGATCGATTGGCGCGAAGGCGAACGCTTTTTCATGCGCCACTTGATTGATGGCGATCTGGCGGCGAACAACGGTGGCTGGCAATGGAGTTCGTCGACGGGCACCGATTCAGCGCCGTACTTCCGCATCTTCAATCCGCTGAGCCAATCGGAAAAATTCGACAGCGAAGGCTTGTTCATCAAGCACTGGCTACCAGAACTGGCCGGCCTCAACAAAAAAGAAGTGCACAACCCGGCCAACCTCGGCGGCTTGTTCGGCGCCGCAGACTATCCGTCGCCGATCGTCAACCTCAGCACCTCGCGGCAACGGGCGCTGGCAGCCTTCAAGAATCTGCCTTCGCGTACGTCTTCAGGAGGTGATGATGAGTGAATTCCTGCGCCGCTTCGCCCGGCAATTTTCAGCGTTGAACAAAGATAACCTGCAAAGCCTGGGCGAGCTGTACAGCGATGACATTCACTTCACCGACCCGTTGCATGAGGTGCAGGGTCTGGCGCAGTTACGCGACTATTTCGGCGAGTTATACGCCAACGTCAGCGAACTGCGTTTCGACTTTCATGGTTTCGACCAGATCAGCGACTGCGAAGGCTATTTGCGCTGGGTCATGAGCTATCGCCATCCGCGCCTGGCGAATGGCCGCGTGATTCGCGTCAGCGGCTGCTCGCATCTGCTCTGGCGTGACAAGGTTTATCGCCACCGGGATTATTTCGATGCCGGGGCGCTGCTGTATGAACACTTGCCAGTATTGGGCCGGGTCATTGCCTGGCTGAAAAGGAGAATGGGATGAGTCGTACACCTCCACGGCGTTATTGGTTGACCGGGGCCAGCAGTGGCATCGGCGCTGCGCTGGCTGAAGAGATCCTGAAAACCGGTGCGCACCTGGCAGTCAGTTCCCGTCAGGTTGCTCCGCTCAAAGTCTTGTCGCAACGCTATCCGGGGCAGGTTCTGGTCGTGCCGGGAGATCTGACCAACAGCCAGACTGTGCGCGAAATCGGTGAGCAGATCGCCGAGGACTGGGGTTCGCTGGACTCGGTGATTCTCAACGCCGGCACCTGCGAATACGTGGACGCCAAGCAGTTCGACTCATCGATCATCGAACATGTGGTGCGCACCAACCTGCTCGCCAGCAGTTATTGCATCGAGGCCGCACTGCCGCTGCTGCGCAAAGGCACTGCGCCGCACCTGGTCGGCGTCGCCAGTTCGGTGACCTATCTGCCGCTGCCACGGGCCGAAGCCTACGGTGCCTCGAAGGCCGGTTTGCGTTACCTGTTCGAGTCGTTGCGCATCGATCTGGCCGACGAAGGCATTGAAGTCACCGTGGTCAGCCCCGGTTTTGTCGAAACACCGCTGACCGCCAAAAACGATTTCCCCATGCCGTTGAGCTGGCCTGTGGATAAAGCCGCGCGGCACATCTTCGCCAAGCTCAAGGATCGGCCGCTGGAGATCGCCTTTCCGGCGCTGTTCATGGCCGCGCTGTGGCCGCTGTCGAAACTGCCGGCACGGGTACAACTGGCGATCGGCAAGCGCATGGTGCGCAAGTCGCCTCCACTGACGGATCCGACATGAAAATTGCCATCATCGGCAGCGGCATCGCCGGGCTTACCTGCGCTTACCAGCTCAATCGCCGCCATGACGTGACGGTGTTCGAGGCGGGCGACTGGGTCGGTGGCCACACGCACACCGTGGACGTTACGGTCGCTGGACGGCAGTACGCCGTGGACACCGGTTTCATCGTCTTCAACGACTGGACCTACCCGAATTTCATCCGTCTGCTCGGCCAGCTCGGCGTGGCGTTCAAGCCGACGGAAATGAGCTTCTCGGTGACCGACCCGGACACCGGTCTGGAGTACAACGGCAACAACCTCAACAGCCTGTTCGCCCAGCGCAGCAATCTGTTGTCGCCGGGGTTCTGGGGCATGTTGCGCGATATTCTGCGCTTCAACAAAGAAGCCCAGCGCGATCTTGTCGAACTGCGCATTGCCGCCGACACCACCCTCGACGACTACCTCAAGGCCGGCGGTTACGGCGAACGTTTCATCCTGCATTACATCGTGCCGATGGGCTCGGCGATCTGGTCGATGCCGATGGCGGAAATGCTCAACTTTCCGCTGCAGTTTTTTGTGCGCTTTTTCAAAAACCATGGCCTGTTATCGGTCAGTGATCGTCCGCAGTGGCAAGTCATCGAAGGCGGTTCCAGTGCCTATATCGCGCCGCTGACGGCTGCGTTCAAAGACAGGATTCGGCTCAATTGCCCGGTCACTCGGGTTGATCGCGATGTGCATGGCGTAGTTATCCACAGCCCGGCAGGCCTTGAGCATTTCGATCGGGTGGTGTTCGCCTGCCACAGCGACCAGGCGCTGAAACTGCTGGCAGTCCCCAGCGATGCCGAACGCGCGATCCTCGGTGCCCTGCCCTACGCCGACAATGAAGTGGTGCTGCACACCGATACGCGTTTGCTGCCGACGCGCAAACTGGCCTGGGCCAGCTGGAACTATCGGCTCAGCGGCGCCGGTCACACCCACGCCGCCGTCACCTATGACATGAACATTCTGCAGGGCATTCAGAGCGACACCACTTTCTGCGTCAGCCTCAATCAGAGTGCCGGCATAAGCCCCGACAAAGTGCTCGCCCGCTACACCTACGCCCACCCACAGTTCAGCCTCGCAGCAGCGGCCGCACAGCAACGCTGGGGCGAACTTGATGGCGCGCAACACACGCATTATTGCGGCGCCTACTGGGCCAATGGTTTTCATGAGGACGGTGTGGTCAGCGCCTTGCGCGTGGCCGCCGCGTTCGGGGAAACCTTATGAACAGCGCCCTCTACAGCGGCTGGATCGGTCATCGGCGCTTCTCGCCGCGCCGCCATGAGTTCCGCTACCGGATCGGTTTGCTCTACCTCGACCTCAGCGAACAGGACGCGGTGCTTGCACTGTCGCCGCTGGCCGGACGCAGTCGCTTTGCGCCCTTCTCGTTTCGCGAGACGGACTATCTCAAGGCATTCACTGGCCGAGGCATACGCCTGATCGATGCCGTGCGTCAGCAGGTCGGCATCGCCATCGGCCACGAACCGCAAGGCTCGATTTGCCTGCTGACCCAGGCGCGCAGTTGGGGATTGTCGTTCAATCCGGTGAGTTTCTTTTACTGCCATGAAGCCGACGGGCAACTGGCGGCGATTGTCTGTGAAGTCACCAACACGCCGTGGCGCGAGCGTTATCACTATGTGCTGCCGGCGCGTGCGCCCGCCAATCTGCAGGATTTTCACCAGCACTTCGCCGTGGCCAAGGCCTTTCACGTTTCGCCGTTTTTGCCGCGCGATCTCGAATACCGCATGAGCTTCAGCCCCGCTGCGCAGAACCTCGGCGTGCACATGGCCGACTGGCAAGGCGAGCACAAACTGTTCGACGCCACGCTCAATCTGCAACGCGAAAGTCTCGATCGTCGCAGCCTGCACCGCTACTTGCGGCGGTTTCCGTGGATGACCGCAAAAACTGCCTTGGCGATTTACTGGCAAGCGCTGCGACTGCTGCTCAAACGCGCACCGATCTTTGCTCATCAGACTGCCGACGGCAGCTTTCAAACCGCCACTGTGCCTCCCAAGGAGCAGCGCCATGAAATCCTCTAGTCTGTCGGTCAGTCGGTTCAGCCCCAACGGTTTGACCGGATCGCTGCTGCGCCGTGGCGTGTTGCGCCAATTGGCTCAACTCAAACACGGGCAATTGCTGGTGGTCGAGGACGGCGAACGGCTGATGTTCGGTACGCCGGGCAGTGCGTTGCTGGGGGAAATCCATGTGACGGATGCGGCCGTCTGGGGCATGGTCGCCGGCAATGGTTCGATTGGTGCCGGCGAGGCGTTTATCCACGGCTATTGGAGTTCGCCGGATCTGACAGCGGTGGTACGCGTATTCGTCAGCAATCTCGACGTGCTCGACGCCATGGAGGGTGGCCTGGCCCGCCTCGGCCGGCCGTTGGTGCAAGGTCTGCACTGGCTCAACCGCAACACGCGCAAGGGTTCGCAAAAGAACATCGCCGCGCACTACGACCTCGGCAACGATCTGTTCGAGCAATTTCTTGATCCGACCATGATGTATTCGGCGGCGCAGTTCCTTACGCCCGAAGACAGTCTGGAGCAGGCGCAGTTGAACAAACTGGAGCGGATCTGCCAGAAGCTTGCGCTCAAACCCGATGATCATTTGCTGGAGATCGGCACCGGTTGGGGCAGCATGGCGCTTTACGCCGCCCAGAATTACGGTTGCCGGGTCACCACCACGACGCTGTCGAAAGAGCAGTACGCGTTTACCGCGCAACGCATCGAACAACTGGGCTTGCAGGATCAGGTCACGCTGCTGCTCAAGGACTATCGCGACCTGACCGGCGAATACGACAAACTGGTGTCGATCGAAATGATCGAAGCGGTCGGTCACCGCTTCCTGCCGACCTATTTCAAACAATGCGCGCACCTGCTCAAGAGCAACGGTCTGATGCTGATCCAGGCGATCACCATCCGCGAGCAGCGCTATGAACAGGCCAAGCGCGGCGTCGATTTCATCCAGCGTTACATCTTCCCCGGCGGCGCCCTGCCCTGCGTGCAGAAAATGCTCGAAGTGGTCAGCCGCGACACCGACATGAACCTGTTGCACATGGAAGATTTCGGCCTGCACTACGCCCGCACCCTGCGCCTGTGGCACGAGAACTTCCGCCGCGCCCACGGCCGCTTGAGCGAGTTGGGTTACGACGATTATTTCCTGCGGCTGTGGGAGTTCTACCTGTGTTACTGCGAGGGTGGCTTCCTCGAACGCACCATCGGCACCGCGCAATTGTTGCTGGCCAAACCGGCGGCGATGACCGCGCCGCTGCTCGGACGCTTCGATGCTTGAGCGTGTCGCCAATGCCGTGCTGTTCCAGATCGGCTGGCTGACCTGCGTGCTCGGCGGCAACAGTTTGTGGTTGCTACTGGCGTTGGCGGTGCTGGTGATTCATCTGCGCTGGATCAGCAGTTGGGCGGCTGAGGGTCGCCTGGTGTTGAGCGTGGTGATTGTCGGCACGGCGGTGGACAGCGTTTTGCGCGCGCTGGGTGTATTCGAGTTTCAGGATCTGTCGCCGCTGATTCCGTTGTGGCTGATGCTGCTCTGGGCGTTGCTCGCGACCACGTTGCGTCACTGCCTGGCCTGGAGCGCGCGGCCGTGGTGGCTGGCGAGTTCGCTGGGGGCCGTCGGTGGCGCAATGTCGTACTACGCCGGCGGGCGGCTAGCCGGCGTGCAATTTCCCTATGGTGAACTGCCGACACTGATCGGTATCGGCCTGCTCTGGGCGCTGCTGTTTCCGCTGTTGCATACGATGGCGCGGCGACTGACGCACTGAGCGTCTGTCAGACCTTTCACACGCATGCCGGCCACTGCCTTACACTGCCGGCCATGAAGACCATTCCCCACCAACAAATCACGGAACCGGCGGTCACTTGTTCGACCTGCGCGGCGTGCTGTTGCCAGCTCGAAGTGATGCTGATCACCGACACTGGCGTGCCTGATCGCTTTATCGATACCGATGAGTGGGGCGGCGAAGTGATGCTGCGTCTGGACGACGGCTGGTGCGCGGCGCTGGATCGCGACAGCATGATGTGCACGATCTATGAGAAACGCCCGTTGATCTGCCGCGAATTCGAGATGGGCGCGCCCGAGTGCATTGAAGAGCGCAAAGGCATCACCACGGCTTACCGGTGATCCCAAAAACAAAAGATCGCAGCCTTCGACAGCTCCTACATGGGAATGTGTTTCACCTGTAGGAGCTGCCGAAGGCTGCGATCTTTTGATCGTGCTTACAACGGCATCGTGTAATGCAGCGAGTAACTTTCTACGCCGTCGTTGTCACTGGCCAGGCCAGCGTTGGAATAGTGCGTCGCACGAATCCCGACTTCATGCCCGCCATTGAAACGCAGACCAAAACCGAAGCGGTCTTCAAACTGGAAAGAACCGCCGAGGTTGTTGGATTCGTACTTGGTATTGGAGAACGCCGCGACGCCGATCCCCGCTTCCACATACGGTTTGACCGATTGACCGGCGAACTCGTAAACAAATACCGGCGAGAACGACAGGCTGTTGTTACTGGAAGTCTTGTCACCTTCCCAGTAGGTGTACGCCCCGCTCCAGTAACCGGTCAGGCGACCGACGTCACTTTGCAGCCAGCTCTTGTCCCAGTCGAAATTCATGCCCAGGCGGTACGTCATGGTCGAGTCGCTGGTGGCCCCCACCGCGAGCTCAACACCTGCCGCTTGCGCAGTAATACTTTGCCCCATCAGTGCGGCCGCAATCGCGGCCAAGCAGAATAGTCGCTTCACGTTGAAACTTCCTTTTCCGGAACGATCGTTTGGTTTTCTAGGTAACTCTTCGCTATAGAAGCTAGCGCCTACTCAGAAGTTCAGCTGAAGTTTTAGTTATTTCACAATTTTTTTACAAGCTGAAGTTTTGCACTTCGCCAGCACTTTGCCCCAGTAGCGGCAGGATGTTTTTGAAGTACGCAGGATCGGCGCTGGTCCAGAATCTGACCGGCTGGTTCGGGCCGCCAGCGAGCAAATCGCGCTCCGCCAAAAGCCGCTGAAGTTGCCGTGCTACAGCCGCGCCGGTATCGATCAGACTTATGTCAGCTGGGATCATCGACTTGAGCATCGGCTTGAGAAAGGGATAGTGGGTGCAGCCCAAAATGATCGTGTCGCAACCGCTGGCCAACAGTGGCTCGACATACCCTTGCAGCAACTGGCGCAACTCGGCGCTGTGCAGATCGCCGCTTTCAATCAGCTCGACCAGGCCGGGGCATGGCTGGGTAATCACGCGAACGTCGGTGGCAAAGCGATCAAGCAGCGCGGCGAACTTGGCGCTCTGCAACGTGCCAGTGGTGGCTAGCACGCCGACCACACCGCTGCGGGTCGCGGCAGCGGCAGGTTTGACCGCAGGCTCCATACCGACAATCGGCCAGTCGGGAAAATCACGTCGTAAATCGGCAACGCCTGCGACCGTCGCGGTATTGCAGGCCAGCACCAACGCCTTGGCGCCCTGCTCACGGAAAAACCCGGCCATCACGCTGCAGCGCTGACGGATGAATTCAGGGGTTTTCTCACCGTAGGGAATGTGCCCGCAATCGGCGACATAGAGCAGTGATTCATTGGGCAGCAAACGCTGGATTTCCGCCAGCACCGACAAGCCGCCGACGCCGGAGTCGAACACGCCGATCGGCGCTTCACGCATGGCGCGAACCACAGACACTGCAACCCGGATCGCGCTTGACGCGCAACTCACGGAAACGCGAACCAAGGGCATCGATCAGCAACAAGCGGCCCACCAGCGGCTCACCGAAACCGACCAGAACCTTCAAGGCCTCGAGCGCTTGCAGGCTGCCGACCAGACCCACCAAAGGCCCGACCACACCGGCCTCACTGCAAGTCAGTTCGGCTTCACTGCCATGCCCGTATAAACAGTGGTAGCACGGGCTCTCGGCGCGACGCGGGTCGAACACCGACAACTGCCCTTCCAGCCGAATCGCCGCGCCGCTGACCAACGGTTTACACGCGGCCACGCACGCCGCGTTGACTGCCTCGCGCGTGGAAAAATTATCGGAACAGTCGAGCACCAGATCCACCGCCGCCACGGCTGCGGCGAGAGAATCCTCATCCAGCGCCTGACGGTGAGCGATCAGTTGGATCTCAGGATTGATCGCACCCAGACGCTTGAGCGCCGAGTCGACCTTGCTCATGCCGACGCTGTCGGTGTCATGGATGATCTGGCGTTGCAGGTTGGTCAGATCGACCGTGTCGAAATCCGCCAGATGCAATTCACCGACACCCGCCGCTGCCAGATACAAGGCAACCGGTGCACCGAGACCGCCAAGGCCGACGATCAGCACGCGACTGTCCTTGAGCTTCAGTTGCCCGTCGATGTCGATGTGTTGCAGCAGAATCTGCCGGCTGTAGCGCAGCAATTCCTGATCATTCAGCACGGCAGGCGCCCTAGACTGATGCGTTGATGTCCGCCCAGATCGGTGCGGCTGTGGACTTCTTCGAAACCACGCGTCAGCAACAAATCGCGTACGGCTTCGGCTTGATCATAGCCGTGTTCGAGCATCAGCCAGCCACCTGCTTGCAGATGATCCGGGGCTTGCGCAACGATCAGACGCAGATCGTCCAGACCGTCTTCACCGGCCACCAGCGCACTCGCCGGCTCGAAGCGCACATCGCCTTCGACCAGATGCGGATCGGCCGCAGCGATGTACGGCGGGTTGCTGATGATCAACTGGAAACGCTGACCTTCCAGCGCGCTGAACCAATGGCTGCTCAGCACGGTGGCGTTGTTCAAATGCAGGCGCTGGCGATTGCGTTCGGCGAGAGCCACGGCTTCGAGTACGCGATCTACGGCGGTGACTTTCCATGCCGGGCGCTCGCTGGCCAGGGCCAATGCGATTGCGCCGCTGCCGGTGCCGAGGTCGAGCACTTTGGCCGGGGTCGCGGGCAGCAATTCCAGCGCCGCTTCCACTAGCAATTCAGTGTCCGGACGCGGGATCAGCGTGTGCGGCGCGACTTCAAGATCGAGTTTCCAGAAGCCCTGCTGCCCGAGAATATAAGCCACCGGTTCACCGCTACGGCGGCGTTGCAGGTATTCAGCAAAGGTTAGCGCCGCTTCACTGGGTACGATGCGTTCGGGCCAGGTGTGCAGAAAGCTGCGTGATTTGCCCAGTGCCGCCGCGAGAAGCAACTCGGCGTCCAGACGCGCGGTGGGCGAGTCCGGCAATTCGGCAGCGCGCAACAGGCTGGCAATGATGGTCATTTATTCACCTATCGCAGCGAGTTGGTCAGCCTGATATTCGGCCAACAACGGCTCGATCACCGCTTCAACGCCACCGGCGAGGATTTCATCCAGCGAGTACAGGGTCAGGTTGACGCGATGGTCGGTAACCCGGCCCTGAGCAAAGTTGTAGGTGCGAATCCGCTCGGAACGGTCACCGGAACCCACCAGCAATTTACGCTCGCTGGCAATCGCATTGGCCGCCGCGGCGGTTTGCTGGTCGTTGAGTTTGGCCGACAGCCAAGCCATCGCCCGGGCACGGTTCTTGTGCTGGGAACGTTCTTCCTGACACTCGACGACGGTGCCGGTCGGTATGTGGGTGATGCGGATCGCCGAGTCGGTGGTGTTGACGTGCTGACCACCGGCCCCGGAGGAGCGGTAAGTGTCGACGCGCAAATCCGCCGGGTTGATCTCGATGGCTTCGCGCTCGTCCGGCTCGGGCAACACCGCCACGGTGCAGGCCGAGGTGTGGATACGGCCCTGGGATTCGGTGGCGGGTACACGCTGTACGCGGTGCGCGCCGGATTCGAATTTCAGCTTGCCGTAAACGTTGTCGCCTTCAATGCGCGCGATGACTTCTTTATAACCGCCGTGTTCGCCTTCGTTTGCCGAAAGGATCTCGACACGCCAGCCACGCCGTTCGGCGTAACGCGAGTACATGCGGAACAGGTCGCCGGAGAAGATCGCCGCCTCGTCGCCACCGGTGCCGGCGCGAATTTCGAGATAGACGTTGCGGCCGTCATTCGGATCCTTGGGCAGCAACATGCGTTGCAGATCGCCTTCCAGGGTAATCAGCAATTCCTTGGCTTCACGGACTTCTTCCACGGCCATTTCACGCATGTCCGGGTCGCTGTCCTTGAGCAGCGCCTGGGCGCCTTCAAGATCGCTTTGTACGCTGAGCAGCTTTTTATAGGTTTGCACGACCGGCTCGAGTTCGGCGTATTCCTTGGAATAGGCGCGGAATTTGGTCTGATCGGCAATGACTTCGCCGTCGCCGAGCAGCGCGGTCAGTTCCTCGAAACGGTCCTGGAGGATGTCCAGCTTATTGAGCAGTGACGCTTTCATTGCGATTTTTTATCCGAAAAGCTATCCGGTGAGCCCTCAAGGGCAAAGAGTTCCTGGGCCATGGCCAGCGCATCGAGGCGGCCTTCGGCAGAAAGCTTTTTCAATTGCACGCTGGGCGCGTGCAACAGTTTATTGGTCAGGCCACGGGCCAATTGTCCGAGCACGTCTTCAGCGTTGCCGCCGTTGGCCAGCAGACGCAGGGCTTTTTGCAGCTCTTCGTCGCGCAGGCGTTCGCTCTGTTGACGATAAGCCTTGAGCACATCGACCGCCGCCAGTTCGCGCAGGCGCACCATGAAATCATCGGCGCCGACCGAAACCATCTCTTCCGCGGCCTGGGCTGCGCCCTGACGACTCTTGAGGTTCTCGGCGACCACTTCGTGGAGATCGTCGACGCTGTAGAGGTAAACGTCGTCCAACTCGCCGACTTCCGGCTCGATATCCCGGGGAACGGCGATGTCGACCATGAAGATCGGCTTGTGCTTGCGCAGCTTCAGCGCGCTTTCCACCGCGCCCTTGCCGAGAATCGGCAACTGACTGGCGGTCGAACTGATCACGATATCGCTGCGCACCAGTTCTGCCGGGATGTCCGAGAGCAACACCGCGTGAGCGCCGAACTGTTCAGCCAACAGACTGGCGCGTTCCAGCGTGCGGTTGGCGACGACGATGCGCTTGACCCCCAGCTCGTGCAAATGGCGGGCGACCAAAGTAATGGTCTCGCCGGCGCCGATCAGCAAAGCCTGACTACGCTGCAAATCGCTGAAAATCTGTTTCGCCAGGCTGACCGCGGCAAATGCCACGGACACCGGGTTTTCACCGATCGCCGTGTCGGTGCGCACCTGTTTGGCGGCATTGAACGTGGCTTGAAACAGTCGTCCCAGCAGCGGACCAATGGTGCCGGCCTCGCGGGCCACGGCGTAGGCCGATTTCATCTGGCCGAGAATTTGCGGTTCGCCGAGCACCAGCGAGTCGAGCCCGGAGGCGACGCGCATCATGTGACGAACTGCCGCATCATCTTCATGCACATAAGCACTCGCGCGCAGCTCATCAAGGCTTAAATGGTGATAGTCGGCCAGCCAGCGCAGCACGATATCGGCAGAAAGCTGATCCTGTTCTATATAAAGCTCACTGCGATTGCAGGTCGAGAGGATCGCAGCTTCGCGGCTGTCGGTCAGTCGGCAGAGCTGCTGCAAGGCTTCCACCAGCTGCTCAGGGGTAAAGGCCACGCGCTCGCGGACGTCTACTGAAGCAGTCTTGTGGTTGATACCGAGTGCAAGGAAGGCCATTCAAGGTCGCTGATGGTGACGTGAAGCCGGCAATTGTCCACCTTCGAAAGATTCAGAACAACTACCGCTGACTATTGTCCCAATCGTCAGCCCCTATAATGGGCACAATTGAGTCTCGGTTATGTTTGGCCGAAGGCTTGTGTCATGATGATCCGACCGCAGGTTAGTCGTCCTCTTCCTATATGAATAGATCTTCCGCGTTGCTCCTCGCTTTTGTCTTCCTCAGCGGCTGCCAGGCCTTGGCTCCCGTTTCGCCGGACGGTACGCCGTCGGTTGAAGACACCACGCCCGCGCCTGAAAAGCCCAAGGTTTACAGCTCGTTCAGCGAGGAAACCGTTTTCAGCCTGTTGAGCGCCGAACTCGCCGGCCAGCGCAATCGTTTCGACATTGCCCTGGACAACTACGTGACCCAGGCCATCAACACCCAGGATCCGGGCGTCTCCGAGCGCGCATTCCGTATCGCCGAATATCTCGGCGCCGATCAACCGGCCCTCGATACCGCGCTGATCTGGGCGAAAAACGCCCCGGACGACCTCGAAGCGCAACGCGCCGCTGCCGTGCAACTGGCGCGCGCCGGGCGTTACGACGACTCGATGGTCTATATGGAGAAAGTCCTGCAGGGCAAGGGCGATACCCATTTCGACTTCCTCGCGCTGTCGGCAGCGGATACCGATCAGGAAACCCGCAACGGCCTGATGAAAAGTTTTGACCGTTTGTTGCAGCGTCATCCGAACAACAGCCAGCTGATTTTCGGCAAGGCCCTGTTGCTGCAACAGGATGGCGACAACAAAGCCGCACTGGCATTGCTCGAAGACCATCCGCCGGAAGAAGGCGAGATTGCGCCGATTCTGCTGCGCGCACGTCTGCTGCAATTGCTCAACCGTGGCGACGAAGCCCTGCCTCTGCTGCAAAAAAGCATCAAGAAGTACCCGGACGACAAACGCTTGCGCCTGACTTACGCACGCATGCTGGTTGAACAGGACCGGATGGACGACGCCAAGGCCGAGTTTTCCAGCCTTGTTCAGCAATATCCTGAAGACGACGAACTGCGTTATTCGCTGGCACTTGTATGCCTGGAAGCCAAGGCCTGGGATGAGGCCAAGGGTTACCTGGAAGACTTGATCGCCCGGGAAAGCCATGTCGATTCGGCGCACCTGAACCTCGGTCGCATCGCCGAAGAACGCAACGACCCGCAAGGCGCGCTCATCGAGTACGCCCAGGTCGGCCCGGGCAACGATTATCTGCCGGCGCAATTGCGTCAGGCCGATATCCTGATGAACAACGGCAAAACCGCTGAAGCGCAAAGCAAACTCGCCGCTCAGCGCGACGAACAACCGGACTACGCGATTCAGTTGTACCTGATCGAATCGGAAACCCTGTCGGCCAATAAACAGGACGACAAGGCCTGGAAAGTCTTGCAGCAAGCCTTGCTGCAATACCCGGACGATCTGAATCTGCTCTACACCCGGGCCATGCTCGCGGAAAAACGCAATGATCTGGCACAGATGGAAAAAGACCTGCGCCTGATCATCAAGCGTGATCCGGACAACGCCATGGCCCTTAACGCGCTGGGCTATACCCTGTCCGACCGCACCACTCGCTACGCTGAAGCCAAAGCGCTGATCGAGCAGGCACACCAGATCAATCCGGAAGACCCGGCCGTACTCGACAGCCTCGGCTGGGTGAATTACCGCCTGGGCAACCTGGATGACGCCGAGAAATATCTGCGTCAGGCGCTGGAGCGTTTCCCTGATCACGAAGTCGCCGCACACCTGGGCGAAGTGTTGTGGACCAAGGGCAACCAGCGTGAAGCCAAACAAATCTGGGGCAAATTCCTCAAGGATCAGCCCGACAGCACCATTCTGCGCAGCACCATCAAGCGCCTGACCGGATCCGAGACTCTTTAACTCATGTTTTTGCGCCACGTTATTGTTTTCAGCTTCATCGCCCTGCTCGCTGGCTGCTCGGGTTTTGGCACTCGCGAATCGGTCGAGGGCCACGGCAGTCCGGCTCAATGGGCCGCGAACAAACAACAACTGACCGGCCTCGATGGCTGGCAGATCGATGGCAAGATCGGCATCCGCGCACCGAAAGATTCCGGTAGCGGCACGCTGTTCTGGCTGCAACGTCAGGACTATTACGACATCCGTCTGTCCGGCCCGCTGGGTCGTGGCGCCGCGCGCCTGACCGGGCGGCCGGGCAAAGTATCGCTGGAAGTCGCCAATCAGGGTCGCTACGACTCCGAGTCGCCGGAAGCGCTGCTCGAAGAACAGCTCGGCTGGAAACTGCCGGTGTCGAATCTGGCCTGGTGGGTGCGTGGCCTGCCGGCGCCGAACAGCAAAAGCCGCCTGAACCTGGATGCGGACAGTCGTCTGGCCAACCTGGAACAGGATGGCTGGAAAGTCGAATACACCGCCTACACCGAACAAAACGGTTACTGGTTGCCCGAGCGCATCAAGCTGCACGGCACCGACCTCGACGTCACGCTGGTGATCAAGACCTGGCAACCGCGCAAGTTGGGGCAATAACGCATGACCGCTGCACGCCTGACCCTGCCCTCGCCGGCCAAACTCAACCTGATGCTGCACATTCTCGGTCGTCGTGAAGACGGTTATCACGAGTTGCAGACTTTGTTTCAGTTTGTCGATTACGGCGATGAAATCACTTTTGCCGTGCGTGATGACGGCGTGATTCAACTGCACACCGAATTCGTCGGCGTGCCGCATGACAGCAACCTGATCGTGCGCGCGGCAAAAATGCTGCAGCAACAGTCCGGCTGTTCACTCGGCATCGATATCTGGATCGATAAAGTCCTGCCTATGGGTGGCGGCATTGGTGGTGGCAGCTCGAACGCGGCGACCACTTTGCTCGGTCTGAATCATTTGTGGCAGCTGGGTTGGGACGAAAATCGCCTGGCTACTCTGGGCCTGACGCTTGGCGCTGACGTGCCGGTTTTCGTCCGTGGCCATGCGGCGTTTGCCGAGGGCGTGGGCGAGAAACTCACCCCGGTGGATCCCGAAGAACCGTGGTATCTGGTGCTCGTGCCGCAAGTCTCTGTTAGTACGGCAGAAATTTTTTCCGATCCTTTGTTGACACGTAACACGCCGCCCATTAAAGTGCGCCCCGTTCCCGAGGGAAACAGTCGAAATGACTGCTTGCCGGTGGTTGCAAGGCGTTATCCAGAAGTACGTAACGCATTGGATTTGTTAGGTAAATTTACCGAAGCAAAACTCACCGGAACTGGAAGTTGTGTGTTTGGGGGCTTCCCAAGCAAAGCTGAAGCTGATAAAGTCTCGGCCCTTCTGACAGAGACCCTTACAGGGTTTGTAGCCAAAGGCAGCAACGTTTCGATGTTGCACCGCAAACTGCAAAGTCTGCTCTAAAGGAACCAGGTGCTCGGCACTTGATGCAACAGATACAGGGGCGTCGCCAAGCGGTAAGGCAGCAGGTTTTGATCCTGCCATGCGTTGGTTCGAATCCAGCCGCCCCTGCCATTTTCTATACTCATCCAGGTTACCCTCAGCCTCTAGGTACTGCGCGTGTCCAAGATGATGGTCTTTACGGGGAACGCTAACCCCGATCTGGCTCGGCGTGTTGTACGTCAGCTGCATATCCCTCTCGGTGACATCTCTGTCGGTAAGTTTTCCGACGGCGAAATTACAGCCGAGATCAATGAAAACGTTCGCGGTAAAGACGTTTTCATTATTCAGCCGACTTGCGCTCCGACCAACGATAACCTGATGGAACTGGTAGTGATGGCTGATGCCTTCCGCCGCTCCTCGGCTACTCGTATCACTGCTGTTATTCCTTATTTTGGTTATGCCCGTCAGGATCGCCGTCCGCGTTCCGCACGTGTAGCTATCAGCGCGAAAGTCGTTGCTGACATGCTTACCGTAGTCGGCATCGACCGTGTTCTCACGGTTGATCTGCATGCTGACCAGATTCAGGGCTTCTTCGATATTCCGGTAGATAACATCTACGGCTCCCCGGTTCTGGTGGATGACATTGAAGATCAGCGCTTCGAAAACCTGATGATCGTGTCCCCGGACATTGGTGGCGTCGTGCGTGCACGTGCTGTTGCCAAATCCCTGGGCGTGGATCTCGGGATCATCGACAAACGCCGTGAGAAAGCCAATCACTCTGAAGTGATGCATATCATCGGTGATGTCGAAGGGCGTACCTGTATTCTGGTCGATGACATGGTCGATACCGCCGGCACTCTGTGCCACGCGGCGAAGGCCCTGAAAGAGCATGGCGCAGCCAAGGTCTTTGCCTACTGCACACACCCTGTGCTGTCGGGTCGGGCCATCGAGAATATCGAAAATTCCGTGCTGGACGAGCTGGTGGTGACAAATACCATCCCGCTGTCCGCTGCAGCACAAGCCTGTGCACGTATCCGTCAACTGGATATCGCACCGGTTGTTGCCGAAGCGGTTCGCCGCATCAGCAATGAAGAATCGATCAGCGCGATGTTCCGTTAAGGGCCCTGCCCTTCTCGAAATGTCTCGTTGACGAAAAGCGCCCCGCCCCGGCATTCCTGCCGGGGCGGGGCTTTTTTGCCCATACCGTGTTCGGCGCTGGTCGCAAACGCCACTCGGTCATGGCTATTTTGGAGATACAAAATGAACGATTTTACTCTGAATGCTGAAGTGCGTTCCGACCTGGGGAAAGGTGCGAGCCGCCGCCTGCGTCGTCTCGCCGCTCTGGTTCCAGCTGTTGTTTACGGTGGCGAGAAAGCCCCTGAATCCATCAGCATGCTGGCCAAAGAAGTTGCCAAACTGCTCGAAAACGAAGCGGCTTACAGCCACATCATCGAGCTGAACGTTGGCGGCACCAAGCAGAACGTCATCATCAAAGCTCTGCAACGTCACCCAGCCAAAGGCCACGTGCTGCACGCTGACTTCGTACGCGTTGTCGCTGGCCAGAAACTGACCGCTATCGTTCCTGTGCACTTCATCAACGAAGCTGCTCCAGTGAAGAAAGGCGGCGAGATTTCGCACGTTGTTGCTGAAATCGAAGTGACCTGCCTGCCGAAAGATCTGCCTGAGTTCATCGAAGTCGACCTGGCTGACGCTGAAATCGGTTCGATCATTCACCTGTCGGACCTCAAAGCCCCTAAAGGCGTTGAGTTCGTTGCTCTGGCACACGGCGATGACAAGGCTGTTGCCAACGTCCACGCTCCACGTGTTGCTCCAGAAGCTACCGAAGAAGGCGCAGCAGAGTAATTCACTCTGTCATGCCTGAGTGAGCAAGGAACATCGCGGACTGGAACGTAGCGAGAAAGCGGGCGAGAACGCGGAGTTTACATCCATGGTAAATGAGCATTTTTCGTCCACTTTCGCCGCTTTTCCTGATCGCGGCGATGTTACTCACCACTCAAAGGAAGGGCCCCTATCGTGACTGCCATCAAACTGATCGTTGGCCTGGGAAATCCAGGCGCTGAATACGACCAGACCCGGCATAACGCAGGGGCCCTTTTTGTTGAGCGCATCGCTGACGCACAAGGTGTCAACCTTGTCGCCGATCGCAAATATTTCGGCCTGACCGGGCGCTATTCGCATCAGGGTCAGGATGTTCGTCTGCTGATTCCCACCACTTACATGAACCGCAGCGGCCAGGCCGTGGCGGCACTCGCCGGCTTCTTCCGCATCAAGCCTGAAGAAATCCTCGTGGCGCATGACGAACTCGACTTGCCTCCGGGCGTTGCCAAGCTCAAGCAGGGCGGCGGCCATGGCGGTCACAACGGGTTGCGCGACATCATTGCGCAACTGGGCAATCAGAATACGTTCTACCGCCTGCGGCTTGGCATCGGCCACCCGGGCGTCGCCAGTATGGTTTCAAATTTCGTCCTGGGTCGTGCGCCACGCGCCGAACAGGAAAAACTCGATGCCAGCATCGACTTTGCCCTCGGCGTGCTGCCGGATATCCTCGCCGGTGAATGGAACCGCGCGATGAAAAACCTGCACAGCCAGAAGGCCTGACTCTACTCCGAGGGGAAACACCATGGGATTCAATTGCGGCATCGTCGGCCTGCCTAACGTCGGCAAGTCCACCCTGTTCAACGCCCTGACCAAATCCGGTATCGCGGCCGAGAACTTCCCCTTCTGCACCATCGAGCCGAACAGCGGCATCGTGCCGATGCCGGATCCGCGTCTGGAAGCACTGGCGGCCATCGTCAATCCGAAGCGCATCCTGCCGACCACCATGGAATTCGTCGACATCGCAGGCCTTGTGGCCGGCGCCTCGAAAGGTGAAGGCCTGGGCAACAAGTTCCTCGCCAACATCCGTGAGACTGACGCGATCGCTCACGTCGTGCGCTGCTTCGAAGATGAAAACGTGATTCACGTTTCCAATAGCGTTGACCCGAAGCGCGACATCGAAATCATCGACCTGGAACTGATCTTCGCCGACCTCGACAGCTGCGAGAAGCAACTGCAGAAAGTCGCGCGTAACGCCAAGGGTGGTGACAAGGACGCTGTGGTTCAGAAGGCATTGCTTGAGCAACTGATCGCACACTTCACCGAAGCCAAGCCGGCGCGCAGCCTGATGAAGAACATGAGCGCTGACGAAAAAGCAGTGATCAAGGGCTTCCACCTGCTGACCACCAAGCCGGTCATGTACATCGCCAACGTCGCTGAAGACGGTTTCGAGAACAACCCGCACCTGGACGTGGTTCGCGCCATTGCCGAGGAAGAAGGCGCGATGGTCGTTCCGGTCTGCAACAAGATCGAAGCGGAAATCGCCGAGCTCGATGACGGCGAAGAGAAAGACATGTTCCTTGAGGCCCTGGGCCTGGAAGAACCTGGCCTGAACCGCGTGATCCGCGCCGGTTACGAAATGCTGCACCTGCAGACCTACTTCACCGCCGGTGTCGAAGAAGTCCGCGCCTGGACCGTCAAAGTCGGTGCCACCGCACCTCAGGCTGCCGGCGTGATCCACACCGACTTCGAGAAAGGCTTTATCCGCGCCGAAGTGATCGCCTACAACGACTTCATCCAGTACAAGGGCGAAGCCGGTACCAAAGAAGCCGGTAAATGGCGTCTGGAAGGCAAGGATTACATCGTCAAGGACGGCGACGTGATGCACTTCCGCTTCAACGTGTAAGCGTTACGCCCAAGAAAAAGCCGCGTTTGATACGCGGCTTTTTTGTGCCTGAAATATTTTCCGCCACACCACCAATCCCTTGTAGGAGTGAGCCTGCTCGCGATAGCGGAGTGTCAGTCAATTCAACCGTAACTGACACACCGCTATCGCGAGCAGGCTCACTCCTACAATGGGAAATGTGTGAATCAGGGCTTTTTGGTGCGCGGCAAGAAAATCGCCAACACGCCAAACAGCGGCAGGAACGAACACAGGAAATACACGTACTCGATCCCGTGAATGTCCGCCAAGTGCCCCAGCAACGCCGCACCAATCCCGCCGAAACCAAACATCAAACCGAAGAAGATTCCGGCAATCATCCCGACATTGCCCGGCACCAGTTCCTGCGCGTACACCACGATCGCCGAGAACGCCGAAGCCAGAATGAAGCCGATCACCACGCTGAGAACGCTGGTCCAGAACAGATCAACGTGAGGCATAAGCAGCGTAAACGGCGCCACACCGAGGATCGAAAACCAGATCACCGCCTTACGGCCGATCTTGTCGCCAATCGGCCCACCAAAGAACGTCCCCGCCGCTACCGCGCCAAGAAACAGGAACAGGTGCAACTGCGAACTGGCCACCGACAGGTCGAACTTCTCGATCAGGTAAAAGGTGAAATAGCTGGTCAGGCTGGCCATGTAGAAATACTTGGAGAACACCAGCAGCCCCAGCACCACCAACGCACTGGTCACCCTGCCCTTCGACAGCCCGTGAGTCGCTGCCTGACCCGCCTTGAGCTTGAACAGATTCAAGTGATGGGCGTACCAGCGACTGATGCGGTACAGCACGAACAGCGCAAACACCGCGAACAAACCGAACCACGCCACGTTGCCCTGACCGAACGGAATGATGATCGCCGCCGCCAGCAACGGACCGAACGCGGAACCGGCGTTACCGCCGACCTGGAAGGTCGATTGCGCCAGACCGAAGCGTCCGCCCGAAGCCAGCCGCGCAATCCGCGAGGCTTCGGGGTGGAACGTCGAGGAACCGATACCGATCAGCGCCGCCGCCAGCAGGATCATGGGGAAACTGCCAACCATCGACATCATCACAATGCCAATCAGCGTGCAGATGGAACCGGCCGGCAACAGCCACGGTTTCGGATGCCGATCGGTGTGATAACCGACCCACGGTTGCAGCAGCGATGCCGTCAGTTGAAAGGTCAAAGTGATCAGACCAACCTGAGTGAACGTCAGGCCATAGTTGGCCTTGAGCATCGGGTAGATCGACGGCAGCACCGACTGGATCAGGTCGTTGATCAAATGCGCCAGCGCCACCGCGCCGATGATACGCATCACCAATGGACTGCTTTGCGGAGCAGCGGGCGCCGAGGCAGCGGCGGTCTGAACGTTGCTGATAGCCATGGAAGTTTCCGGACAGCAGATGGGTGCACGCAGGCAGGTGCGTCAATGTGCCATTTTTCGGTGCGTCAGCGCCATCCCCTTAGCCAGCTAACTAACTGACCTGACCTGACCGAATCATGTAGGAGCTGCCGCAGGCTGCGATCTTTTGATCTTGCCGTTAAAACACAGATCAAAAGATCGCAGCCTTCGGCAGCTCCTACAAGGGATAGGTGATAGCGCAACGCCATGGTCTGAATCTTGCCTTGCTTCTCCCCTTGAACGCGGCGCCCTTACAAAGGGCACCGACAATGGGAAGTTTCGCTACAGAGCCGGCCTACAGAGCGGGCGAGAGTGAACTTTCGAGGCCTTTTAGCAGGGCACAACATCAACGTCGAGCGACCGCGATGCACGCCAATGGTGCGTGGTGTCCAGAGGAGTCATGGGGCATGCAGGCTTTCCTTTCACCGGGGATCAAATTGCTGGGGCGGTTTGGCTTCGCAGGTAAATTCCAGTTGTTGTTTCTGCTGTTCATTCTGCCGTTGGCCGGCAGCCTGTTGATGATCGGCCAGGACTATCGCGACAAGCTCAATCTGATTTCCGGCGAACGTGCCGGCGTGCGTCAGTTGCTCGCGCTGGATGCGCTGGACAACCTGCTCGCCGCGCAACGCGACCGCGCCGCCCGTTGGCGTGCGACGGAAACCAATCGTCAGCCGACGCCCGCTACTCTCGCCGCGATGGGCGCGTTCGACGCTGTGCAACCGGCCGTGCAGCAAGCAACCACGGACTTGGGCAACGCCCTGAAGAATGAAGGTGCTGAAGGCGAAACCCTCACGCGCTATCAGGCACTGCAAACCGCACTCAATGGTCTGGATTCGAAAAGCCTCAGCGGAGTCGGTTGGTGGCCGGACGGTTATGACCGTTTCACCAATGCCCTCAGCGCTCTGCAAGCGTTGCGCGAGCAGATCGTCATGGACAATCGCCTGACCCTCGCACCGTGGCTGGAAACCTACCTGCTGACGCAGATATCAACGCAACACGCGCCAGACCTGATCGAAAGGGTCGGACGCCTCGCCGCAGTCGGCCAGGCCTCGGTGGTCTCCGGTCAATTCACCCTGCAAAGCCGTTTGCAGTTGCGCGACTTGCGCAGCCGCATCGGTGATGCCCGCGAGCAACTGGTGAAAACCGCCACGCTACTTGAGGCACGCCTGCCGAATGATCAGCAGAGCTGGGCCAGCCAATACCACGACAGCCTGAAACGCCTTGATAGCGGCCTGAAGGTGCTGGATGACGGCGTGTTCGGCGGCAGCATCACGCTCAAACCGGAAGACTTCGAACGCAACCTTGATGCCCTGCTGACTGACCTCGCCGCTCTGCGCCAGCAGTCGCTGGTGTCGCTGGACCAACGACTCGATGCCTACCACAGCTCGGCGATCCGTCAGTTCATCATCGTCGCGGCCATTTTCGGCTGCCTGCTACTCGCGGCGCTGTATCTGTTTGTCTGCCTGCAAGCCTCGATCCGTCGCAGCGCCAGCGGCATCACCCTGCTCGCCGAAGCCCTGCGCGATGGCAACCTCAGTCTGCAAGTACCGGTGGAGGGCCGCGATGAGCTGGCAGCGATCAGCACCGCGCTCAACGTTGCCGTGGTGCAACTGCGCGCGAGCATGCTCGGTGTCGATCACGAAACCTCGCAGTTGAGCCATGCCGTGCGCAGCCTCAACGAACACTCCAGCGGCGCTCTCGGCGAAGTCGAGGCGCAACAGTTGCAGATCAGCCAGATCGCCGCTGCTGCCACGCAACTGGCCGCGACGTCGCAAGGCGTGGCGCAGAGTTGCGAGCAGGCCTCCGGCAGCGCCCAGCACACCCGACGCATCGCGGCCGACAGCAGCCGCGACAGCCAGCGCACCACGGCGAGTATTCAGCAGCTCAATCAGCGTTTGAACGAAACTGCAGCAGCACTGGGCCGGGTCAGTGAACAAGGTCAGCAGATTCAATTGGTCGTCGACACCATTCGCGGTGTTGCCGAACAGACCAATTTGCTTGCACTCAACGCCGCCATTGAAGCTGCGCGTGCCGGTGAACAGGGTCGTGGCTTCGCCGTGGTCGCCGACGAGGTGCGCAGCCTTTCGCAACGCACGCAGTCGTCCACCGCGCAGATCGCCGGCACGGTCGATAGCCTGCGCGCCACGGTCAACGAAGCCGTGACGCTGATGGAGGCCGCGTGCGGCCAGGCGCAAACCGATGCTGAGTCGGTCACTGGCCTCGGTGAACGTTTGGGCGAAATCGCCAGCGCGGTGCAGAGCGTCACTGATACGTTGGCGCAGATCGCCACAGCGGTTGAGGAACAGGCCAGCACCGCCGATGAAGTCAGCGGCAATATCCAGCAGGTTGATCAGGCGGCCGTACGGTTGCTGGCAGGCGCGCGGGCGGTGAACCTTGCGGCGGACACCCTGAGTCAGGGCAGCCATGCCTTGAGCGCCAATACGGCAAGATTTCAGCTGCGCTGATGCCCTGCCCGGCCCGGATTTTCCGGGCCGGAGGATAAGCGGTTGAAAATAAGAAGAAATATTTTAAATTTACGCTTGACGCTTTTCCATTTCAGGGGAATAATGCGCGCCACTTGGCTACATAGCTCAGTTGGTTAGAGCATAGCATTCATAATGCTGGGGTCCGGGGTTCAAGTCCCTGTGTAGCCACCAAGTACTAAAAACGGCTTACCGAAAGGTAGGCCGTTTTTTTATGCCTGCAATAATCCCCCCTCCGGTTCCCCACCTACAGAAGGCCTATCTTTAGCCCTTTCGATTGGATCAGTGCTTACAGTTTGCACTTCGCCTTTTTTCACATAAGCCAATATCAAATTCAAGATAATGCCTTCCTCACAACCAGGCTTTTAGCCAGATATTACAGGCCTCGCCCGCCATAAAATTCAAGATAATCAAAAGCGCTATTTGAGAAAGAACGCCGCTATCCCTTGAGGATTAGCGGCGTTTTTTCTATGCAAATAGCGTTGCGGCTTTACTCGGACGAATCATCTATTCCGCTGTAATCACCAGACACCCTTTCATCACACGCACTTTGACGTTCTCGTTCACCTCGAATCCCGCTTGCCTCAACCACAGTCCGCGAAGCCTGATCCAGGGCACCGGTTTGGCGGGGCTGTAGGTTTTTTCCTTGGTGTGAACCGGGTAAAAATCAGCGGCGATTTTCAACCTGCGTTCAGTGATGGGGGTTGATGACGTATGATTGGTGTTAGCCATGATTAGCTCCTGTTATTAGCTCCTGTTTAGCTGCTTGTGGTTAGCGGGGCCAGGGTGTTCGCGCACCTTGGTTCCGCGTTCTTTGGGTTACTTCAAATTTCTTTTTCTTCGTCGCTCGCTTTGGTCGCTGCCTGTGCGATCAGTGCGTCGAGCATCTGCGCAATAACCTTCTGCTGGACCTTCGAAAGCTCATTGATGGACTGCAGCCGTCGATACCACGTCGAGGTCAAGCTGCGTCTGGGCGTCTCCGTGTACGAGGGAACCCCGAGCAGATCTTCAACAGGCACGCGAAGCGCAAACGCCATCTTCACCAGTGTCGTGACCGGCATGCTGCGGGTGCCCTCCTCATAGCCCTGAAAGGTTTGCCGGGAAAGACCTAAAGCCCGTGCAAACCGAGTCTGTGTGATCTCGTGCACTGTGCGTAAGTGCGCAATGCGACTGCCCATCGCCACCAGAAAATCGCGATCCTCATTGGAAATACTCATGACAATGGCCGACTGAAAATAGAGTTGATTGGCAACGGACTCATCCTTTTCATCTGAAATCCATCCTGGAAAAAACAACAGAAAATATCCTCAGCCAGCGGTGCGTAAGTTGTCGACCTGAAAAATCTGTAGGAGAAATGTCGAGCAACCGCCAAGCTGAAGCGAAGTACTACAGGCGCGAAATGCCTTTTCATTCGACTGAATCGGTACCGAGCGATCTGGTTGAAAAAACACTGTAGGAAACGGGTTCGATCCAGGTATGAAGTAGATCGCACAGCACAAATACAAAAAAACGGCTTACCGCAAAGTGAGCCGTTTTTTGTGCCTGGAGGAAAGTGCTGACAGCAAGGACACTGATGATTTACTGCGACCAGTTTTCCAACGCCGACAACCCTTTCGCCCAGATTTGCCGCGTGCGCAAACCGACCATTGCGCGCCAATCCGGATCGGCTGGATAGAACTGCTCGAGCAGATTCAACTTGATCGCCCTCCCCGTCGCATCCAGCGGATCACCATGCAGATGCAGCCAATGGTCATCGCGCAAATGCCGATGCACATCCGGCCCCGGATACGTCCCGCACTCGATCACGAACGGCGTCAACTGCACGTCCGGTAAAGCATTGAGCAACGCTTGGGAGGTGTACCCGGTAGCCGTCGCAGCCACTCCGGTTTCGCTCAAGGTTTCGGCGCCGGTGTGCAGGGTGTAAAGCCATGGACCATAAATCGCCTGGGCCTGCGCGAGTGCCGGGTAAGGCGCCTGGGTGATGGTCAGCAACATCGGATGGCGGTATCGCCAGCGCCGGTGTGTAGGTCGAAGCACATCACGGTCTCAGCGGCTGTCAGATGCTCATTGATGATTTGATGCAAGGTGCGATTCGACCAGCTCGGCGCGCGGCCGCCGTACAACAGGCTCACCGCCGGCCAGCCGTGTTCGTTGATCTGCGCATCGAGCAAGGCATCCGCGCGTTGGCGCTCGGGGCCGTGCAAATCGGTGCAGGCGTAGATTTCATGCAGTGCGGCGTAAGCGCGGTTATCCGGCAACGGCACCGTGAAATCCAGATGATTACGGTTGAGGTCGATGTTGTCTTCGTTAACCCGGCGCAACCACGCCGTGCCCCATGGGTTGATCAGGTGCACCATCACCACCGCGACATCCTTGGGCAGCGAACCGGGTTCGAAGGTTTTCAGCCAATCGATCTGCCAATCCGAGCCGGCGCGGATTTCCTTGAGTGGTGACCACGCGCAGTGACCACCACCAGTGACCATTCTGGTACTGAGCGGCCGTAACGACTGAATAGCTCTGATCCATGAAAAGTTCATCAGCCAACCCCAACGTCTAACTCGAATCAGATTACTAAGATTTGACGGCACGGATTGGCCGGCCTTCACTCATGTCTCGACAGATACGGTGGATCAAGGAGCGACCATGATTTGGGAGCGCAGGCACGACCCTGAGGAATACGTTTTAATCATCGCGGAAGTTTTCTATGACCCCGCCCGGCGGAAGAATGGTGTTCGACCAGCAAGCGGACAGTCCTTTTCCCAAAACATGAAGATCGAGTGCTCTAGAGAGATCAGAAATTATCCGGTAGGCACGAAGGTGCGCCTGCGAGTTGTGGAGACAACAAAAGAGGACAGTCGACCATTTCTGTACAGCAGTTACAAATGGGCGCATGAACTCGTTTAACTTTCCTCCCTTGGACTTGCCAAATCAAACTGACCCGAAGGAACACAAAATGTCAGGAACGGACGAAGATTTTGATGCTGAAGCATGGCTAGCTGGCCGCCCATCTCTAACCGAGATGAATAGTCATCCCAATCACTGGTTCAATCGGTCATCAGATCTACACGCAAGCGCAGGGGCGGTGTGGCATTCCATGGGAGACAACAGAACTCTAATCGCCGAAGAACTCGGGCTAGGATCGAGCTTCGACATGGGAATTGCCTGTTATCACGTTTACCACATGCTATGCGGCCTTGCCCTCGAGGTCATGATGAAGGCGGTTCTGATACAACGAAGGGTCGAACCGAAGGATTTCAAGACTCATTCCTTTGAAAAGCTCAACCGCCTTTTGAGGGTATCGATAGGGGAGCAAGAGAGAAACCTACTCAAGTTCTATGAAGGCATGCTTGTCTGGGCAGCTCGATATCCGACGCCTACAGACGCCACTGACGAAAAGCTCGAATCATTCTACTCACTGGCTAATTCCGTTTTGACTATGGACGGACCACCTTTAGAAGGAACAACCCTTCGCTTTACCGTCAATAGTGGAGCTACAGACTGGGCTGTGTTCAGCGCTCTGTGGGCGAAGTACGCCGGTCTCTTTGACCATAAATGACGTGCATTAGGTTTCTAAAGTGATCTGAGAAAGCATTGAACAGTGTGGGCGCTTTGGAAAATGCGAGGCGTCCTCACACAGGCTAGTTTCACGCACCCTTCACGTGTCATCTTCACGCATGGAATGCGTTTCCTGTGGCAGCGAACTGGATTGTTACGCAGCCTGGTACGCATATGGCACCGGCAGCCGCCAGCAAGTTCGCACATGGTTCGCAACCACCATTGCGCGCGAACCGCCGTGCCCATGCCGACCTTTCGCGACAAAGTCGTAAAACCCCTGGCTGACATCCAGGCATCCCCGCTATCTAGAGTTGTGGTCGTCGAAGGTTTCCACTGAGGTTTCGACCATAAACCGTGGTTTCTGCTGGAAACCTGGCCTGTTGCCTATCAAACCCACGGAGGAGGCGCGACGAGCTTGGAGGCCCTTCACAAAAGCCGACGGGCGCGTAGGATTAATATGCGCAAATTGGAGGGCGCCTCTATGAAATTGATCATGGACTTCAAGGCAGACTGGCACGACACACTCAAGGAGATCATGAGCAAGGAATGGGGGATGGACACGACAGGACTTACTACAGACGTCCCCGTTCATTACTTCAACGCAGCACAGAGAAGAATATCCGCGAGGGCTAGGACGCTACTAGTATCGGATACCTTCAAGTGCCCCGAAGAACACCAGGCTGGCTGGGACCTAATTCAGCAAAAAGTGAAAGATGGTCAAGATCTAACCCCGCACCTGAGCAAGCTTATCGAAAAAACGACAAAAACAGATCTGATGCTGAACGACTGGGGGGTTTACCACTTACACCTTGGAACTCAGATCAAAAACGGTTTTGTCGAAAGAGCAGGCCCGTTGCTCTTCGCCAGAATCACTGATGAGTACTTTTATGCGATTGATATTTACGACCATCATTCGTGGACGAACAGCGAAATCGTGGAAACTGTTCATCGCAACTGGCCGGAGTCAGTTGCCCGTTGGGTCATACAAGGCGTAAAGGGGGAAAGGCTCACCGACGAGGAGCGAGCTGCGTTACGGAAAGTACACATGAACGCATTTTTCCTTACCGAGGATGAGACAACATACGGCCCTTTGGGCGGCGGCACAGTAGCGTCAGGGCACAACGTATTCTCAGTTATCCAAATGGACATCGAGCATGATCGCCTTGAATGCTTGGAGCGTCGACTGGTTGAAATTACCGGCGAGGTGATGCCAGAGCTCAAAAAAGCTGGCTACACAGACGCGGCGGAAGTGACTGCCAAGCTCGTTCTAACGGAAGGGTTTTACGCTGCTTTCTTCCCTGAATACAGGCTCCTGGTGAATTTCTATCCCCGTACCGCTTGAGCGGTTCGCTGGCCGGTCCCGAGTGTTTGATTGACTTCGAATACTTTGACCACGCTTTGAAGGAATGTGAGACAGGCGTGAGACGAAATCCGCGCAGCGCAACCGTCTGAGGCTTATTCCGCGCGCGTGGCGTCAAAGAGTCGGGCTTTGCCGTCTCATACCCATGACAGACCCCAGACAGATTCTGGACAGGCTCTGGATGGATTTACCGGCCGCATTTGAGTAGGTGGCGGGGGGGGCGCTACGGCCATCAAGGCCGATTCAACGCGGAGGGCTGAAGGGAATAGCCGAGTCGTCCAGAACGGATAGGGCTGTTTCAGCGCAGGAGACGCCCAAATCCTTGACCCCCCTTGACGGAGCCTTGACGAAATTCTTGACAGGTCTTGACGGACTTATCCGGAGCCATCAGCGATCAGGAGCCCTGAAAGCAACGCAGATCAAGGCTTTGCGAGCATTCGGGCTGTTTGACCAGCACCAGCCCTGTCTAAAATTCGAGAGGCGGCCGTCAAGGTAACTGCTTGATCAAAAACCAGGCCTACGCTGGCGGGATGAGGTGGTGAAATACCGGGTCAGGTAAATCCTCAGTGTGACAACCATTAGGAAGTAGACACTGAAGGATTATGATGATTAAAACCAACAACTGCCGACAGTGGCATGCTTCAAATACCGAAGGGAATTTCTTGGTTCAATACAATCCCATCTTGCACCGACGGGCATACATATTGCTCATTTGGAGCAAACGTCGGCATAGAGATTATATGAAACGGCGAAAAGCCACCCATGAATGAATTAGTGTGGATCTCAGGCCCCCACTGGGCTGCGAGCATTACATGAACCGCGGCCATTGCGTCGATGACAAATTGAATCTGAGCCTGTTCAAATTTTCCCTCTCGATCGTGCTTGACGGCGTTGTAGGCGGAATACCATTCAAGACTTTGAGAAGGCTTGGCTATATCCCAACTTTCAAAAGGCGCGATGAATCTGTATCCAAAGTAATCCTTTAACGTCACACGCCATTCTTTAAGACGCAGAACTGGGGCAAGCTTTATGTAATCTTTCGTGCCAAGGTTGGGGCTTGCGGGCGGTTTCTGCATATTCTGTAGCAATACGCTCTTCCAGTGAGATTCGACTTCAGTACAAGCGAGAATCAGTAGTTCTCGGGCGCGGTGCCCGAAGCAATGATCGTTTGTGCTACTCGGTTCCACATACCTAAAGAGCTCGACCAAGCCGCTGAAAAGACTGGTTGCGGCTACCGTTGCTTGCTTGCGTGAGGAGTAAATCAGCGGTGAAGGCGCGACACCTTCATAGCCGCCAAAGCCGGGTGACTTGGGGATGCCCCGCCAGACTCTTGGATGAAAACAGCCCATCGGAGTGATGAGTTCCGAAACTAAAGATAAATCAACGTCTATTCCATTTGCCGCGAAATTCCACTTTGCAAGGTTGTGTAACTCTGGAAATTTGACGTCATACAAATCTGGGTTGTGACGGGCTGTAACTGAAAACCCATGGAGTTTGGACATTTCTGTAGCCACGCGAGAGTAATGAGGTAGGAACATGAATGGCGCCCCCTCATCGTTCTCCCAAAAAGCACCAAAGGTCCTGTTTTTATCTTCGAATACGTAGACGGTCGCCATAGTTTTTTTTCTGCCCATCTGTAGAGGCTTTTCGACTCAGGGAGTATATGAATCTGACGGGATAATTTGCATTGGGAAATTGCATCCCGCCGCAGGAAACATCCAATGTGTTGTCTGATCGAAAAAGTACTTAGCACACCAACAAATACTAGACAGGCCCTAGACGGATTCAGGTCGGCAAAATACCAGTGAGGAGCCGGGCATGTGCGTGGTGCGCGGCTTCCGGCGGGGACGGCGTGCCGACGCGCTGCTGGCCTGTCTAATATCTTGCGGACGCCTTGGCTCCTGACAGCAGGCCGGAGCAGGCGACAAGAAACTACCAAGGATTTCTCGGTAGTTCGATTGCGCACTGATAACATCGGCAGATCATCGCTGGCGCCGATCCGCTCCAACGCCAGCATTCCGCGAGCACGAGGACTGCGCCGTGTCTGTGATCGATTGCGATACCTGCCAACCGAGAAAGTGAAGATCCCCGCCGAGCTGGCGCTGCTGATCATCAGGAAGGCCAGCGCCATGGCGGCTACATTCGAGGAGCAGGCGCTCGATCAACTGACCAAGGACGCGCTACAAGCGCTCAGGCAAGGCGCAGACCCGCAGAAGCTCATCAGGGAAATGCGGCTGTGAGAGGCGCCGGGAAGTTATCAGCAACTGCCCTACCGAAATGGGAGGGCAGGTAGCCGCGGCCACTCCCCCTTCCCGGGGTAGCGCTTCAGTGGCGCCGGATCGAAGCGGGGGTACCGTTCATCGGCTACAAGAGAGCAGCTTCAATGGTTAATCCTGGACGACGGCGAACAAACCAAAAACAGCCCAGCAGACGGCGCTGTGTATCCCCTAGTGTATCCCTTGAATATCGCCACTTATAAATATTAAATAAATACAGTAGGTTAGGCGTCCAGTTCAATTGCCTGTGTACCACCAAGTACTAAAAACGGCTTACCGAAAGGTAGGCCGTTTTTTTATGCCTCGAGAAAAGTGCGATTTCGTGATGGGGGATTTCTCCCCTCATCTGGTTTTCAGCCTGTCAGCGCCGCCAACCCTTTCGCCCAGATCTGCCGAGTGCGCAACCCGACCATCGCCCGCCAGTCCGGATCGGCCGGATAGAACTGCTCCAGCAGATTCAGTTTGATTTCACGTCCTACCGCATCTAGCGGATCGCCATGCAAATGCAACCAATGGTCATCACGCAAATGCCGATGCACATCCGGCCCCGGATACGTCCCGCATTCGATCACGAACGGCATCAACTGCACGTCCGGCAAGGCCTTGAGCAACGCCTGCGAGGTGTACCCCGTAGCCGTCGCTGCCACGCCGGTTTCGCTCAAGGTGTCGGCGCCGGTGTGCAGGGTGTAAAGCCATGGGCCATAAATTGCCTGGGCCTGCGCGAGAGCCGGGTAAGGCGCCTGGGTGATGGTCAGCAACATCGGATGACCGTACTCGCCAGCGCCGGTGTGCAGGTCAAAACACATCACGGTTTCAGCGCCAGCCAGATGCGTTTCGATGATTTGGTGCAAGGTGCGATTCGACCAGCTCGGCGCACGGCCACCGTAAAACAGTCCGTCGGGATGGCTGTGTTGACCACCCTCGACAATCGACATCACCGCTGGCCAGCCGTGTTCGTTGATCTGCGCATCGAGCAAGGCATCGGCGCGTTGGCGCTCGGGGCCGTGCAAATCGGTGCAGGCGTAGATCTCATGCAGTGCGGCGTACGCGCGGTTATCCGGTAGCGGCCCGGTGAAGTCGAGGTGATTGCGGTTGAGGTCGATGTTGTCTTCGTTGACCCGGCGTAACCATGCCGTGCCCCATGGGTTGATCAGGTGCACCATCACCACCGCGACATCCTTGGGCAGCGAGCCCGGTACGAATGCCTTCAGCCAATCGATCTGACAATCCGAGCCGTAATAGCCCTCGACGCCGTGCGTACCGCTGAGCGCTACCAGTCGGCGTTTGGCCTGTGGATCGCCGAGCACGGCGACGTCGGTGCTCAGGGGTTCGCCAAAGGGGCCGCTGCGTGGATGGGCGTACGAGGTGAGCGTGGCACCGGCGGCGTTAGCGGCGGCGATGAACTGTTCGCGTTGGTCGCGGTAGCTGGATTCGGTGGGGAACTCGCTGTGCATATCAGCCTCTTGTTGATCTTGTAATTGTAGGAGTGAGCCTGCTCGCGATAGCGGTGGTTCAGTCAGCAATGATGTTGAATGTGATGACGCTATCGCGAGCAGGCGAAGGCCTACAAGGGGACGTGTGCGGTAGATCGATTGCGGTTGACCCTAGCGAACATCCGCCCCGAAAAGAAAGACAAAAATGCCCACCGGTTTGCGTCGCGACCGAGCGGTCGATAAAGTCCCCGAGACTTTTATCCCACGGACGGAGAGCCCGCGTGTTTTCAGCCTTGCCCTTGAGCCGCTTTCGCCTGCCTGCCCTGACGCTGATCATCAGCGCCCTGACCCTCACCGCGTGCAACGCCCCGCCCTCCTCGACTTTGCCGCTGGCACCTGAAGCTGCTTCCGGTTACCGCACCGATCTGCAAACCCGTCACGCCAGTAAACACATGGCCGCCGCTGCCAATCCACTGGCGGCCGAGGCTGGTCGCGAGATGCTGCGTCAGGGCGGTTCGGCGATTGATGCGGCGATTGCGATGCAAGCGGTGCTGACCTTGGTTGAGCCGCAGTCTTCCGGGATCGGTGGCGGCGCGATGATCGTGTTGTGGGACGGTAAACAGGTGCGCACGTATGACGGTCGCGAAACCGCACCGGCCGGCGCGACCGAGAAACTGTTCTTGCGCGCCGATGGCCAACCGATGTCGTTCCCGCAAGCACAGATCGGCGGTCGTTCGGTCGGTACACCGGGCGTGTTGCGCGCGCTGGAAATGGCACATAAACAACACGGTCGCCTGCCGTGGGCGAAGCTGTTCGAACCGGCAATCAAACTGTCCGAGCAAGGCTTTGCGATCTCTGCGCGTCTGCACTCGCTGCTGGAATCAGATCCAGTCATCCGCAAGTCGCCTGATATGGCCAGGTACTTCCTCAATGCCGATGGCAGCGTCAAAGCCGTCGGCACGCGCCTGCAAAACCCGGCGCTGGCCGCCGTGCTCAAACGCATCGCCAACGAGGGCCCGGACGCGTTGTACAAAGGCCCGATCGCCGAAGAAATCGTCGCCAAGGTGCAGGGCCACGCCAACCCCGGCAGCCTGTCGCTGAACGATCTGCAGCGCTATCAGGCCAAGGAACGCGCGCCGCTGTGCACCGATTACAAGCGCTGGCAGGTCTGCGGCATGCCGCCGCCGTCGTCGGGCGGGATCGCCGTGGCGCAGATTCTTGGTACGTTGCAGGCGCTGGAAACCCGCGATCCACGCCTTTCCCTGACGCCGCTCAAACCAGTGAAAACCGACAAACCGGCTGGCATCGAACCGGCGCCAGAGGCTGTGCATTTGATCGCCGAGGCCGAACGTCTGGCCTACGCCGACCGTGCGCAATACGTCGCCGACACCGACTTCGTGCCGGTGCCGGTCAAAGGCCTGGTCGATCCCGGTTACCTCGCCAGCCGCGCCAGCCTGATCGGCGAACGCAGCATGGGCAGCGCCAAACCAGGCACGCCACCGGGTGTGCAGGTTGCCTACGCCCCGGACCGCTCGCCGCTGCGCATCTCCACCTCGCAAGTGGTCGCGGTGGATGACCTCGGCGGCGCCGTGTCGATGACCACCACCATCGAGGCCGCGTTCGGTTCGCACCTGATGGTTCAGGGCTTTCTGCTGAACAACCAGATGACCGACTTCTCGTTCATCCCCGAAGAGAACGGCCAGAAAGTCGCCAACCGCGTCGAACCCTTAAAACGCCCGCGCTCGTCGATGGCGCCGACGTTGATCTTTGATCGCCACAGCGGCGAATTCGTCGCCACCGTCGGCTCGCCCGGCGGTTCGCAAATCATCGAATACGTGGCGAAAACCACCGTCGGCCTGCTCGACTGGAACCTCGACCCGCAAAGCGCCATCAGCCTGCCCAACTTCGGCAGCCGCAACGGCCCCACCGAACTGGAACAAGGCCAGTTCAGCCCGACGCTGATTCAGGCACTGAAAGACAAAGGGCACGCAGTGAATGAAATCGACATGACCAGCGGCACCCAGGCCATCGTGCGGGTCAAGGATGCGCAGGGGAAAGCGTCGCTGGAAGGTGGCGCGGATCCACGGCGTGAAGGCGAAGCGTTGGGGGATTGAGGCTAGAACGCAAACAAAAAAGGCTTACCGCGAGGTAGGCCTTTTTTCATGCAACTGATTTAACTTGGAAGATCAGTCGGCTCAGCGATTAGCCAGCAGATGCACCCCAAACAGCAAATAACAACCACCGGCCAAGCGATCCAGCCATTGCCGCGAACGCTCATACACACCAGCAATCCGGCGACTGGCGAAGAACAGCGCTACGCAGCAATACCAACTGAACGACAGCGTCGCCATGGTCAGCACCGCCAGCGCCAGCAACAGTGGCGGGATGTGAGCCGGCATGGCGGTGGCGAAGATTGTCGCGACGAACAGGGCGGATTTGGGATTGGTCATGTTGCCCAGAAAGCCGCGGCCATAAGCGCCGAGCAACGTTTGCTGCGAGTCATCCAGCGTACCCGCGACGATCGGCGCCTTGCGCTTGAACTGCTTGAGCCCGAGGTAGATCAGGTAACAGCCGCCGGCAATCTTGAAGCTCAGGTACAGCGTCGGCGCGGCACTGAACAGCGACTGAATGCCCAAGCCCCCCGCCAGCCCCCACAACACGGTTCCGCTGGCTACGCCCAGCGCCGCGACCACGCCATGACGGCGGGAACGGCTGACCGCGAGTTGCGCGATGTTGAAGAAGTTCGGACCGGGCGTGACCACCGCGACTGTCCACAACAGGGCCAACGACAGCAGCGGCGCCAGATAACTTGAAAAGGAAAGATCCATGGGGCATGCGCCTGATAGGTTTGACGATGCTCTCCACCTTGCAACATCCGGTAATGTTTTGCCATCAGCCGTATTCAAACCGCTAACGTCTTGCCATCCACCGCGTCACCAATCTTCAGGAAATGCCCGCCCGCCACGTGGTGCAAGGTGCGCAAGCCATCGTGCCCTTCGAAATGCCAGCGTCCGTCGCTGAACACACGCTCATCGGCATGGGCGGCGATGACTTCGGCGAGGAACAGATCGTATTGCTCGTGATTGCGCGGCTCCGGGAGCAAACGGCATTCGAGCCAGGCCACACAGCCGTCGAGCAAAGGTGCTTCGACTTGTTCGCCGGTAAACGTCTGCAAGCCGTACGCCTGAAACTTGTCTTGCCCTTGGGTTTGGCTGATTTCCAAGCCCGACGTATTGCCGACGGTTTGCACGATGTCGGCCTGATTGACGCAAGGTACATTGAGCACGAAGGTGCCGGACGCTTCGAGTAACTGGCGGGTCCAGGTCGATTTGTCGAGGACGACGGCAACGTTCGGTGGCTCGAAATCCAGCGGCATGGCCCAAGCGGCAGCCATGATGTTGCGCTGACCGTCGTGGGCGGCGCTGACCAGAACGGTCGGCCCGTGGTTGAGCAAACGGTAGGCTTTGTTCAGGGGCACCGGGCGGCGGTGGGAATCGCTCATGGGAATCTGCTCCGGGGAAAAGGAGCAGATTGTAGCGCCAGCATCGAAATACAGGCAGGTGAAAACTCTGTAGGAGCTGCGGCACGCTGCGATCATTTGATCTTGATGTTGATCCTCGGAATCAAGATCAAAAGATCGCAGCCTCGTTTCACTCGACAGCTCCTACAGGGGTTGGGTGCAGGTCAGTGGGAGAGTTGATTGGCGAACTGGCCGACGGCATTCACGACTTTCTGCGCACCGTCCTGAATCTCGACGATCACCGTGCCCGCCTCGGCCGCCAGCGCCAGCCCTTGTTCGGCCTGAAGCTTGCCGTCGGTCATCAGCGCCACGGCGTTGCGCGCCATTTCCTGGTTCTGCCGCACCACAGTGACGATCTCTTCGGTCGCCTGACTGGTGCGCGAGGCCAGTTGTCGCACTTCGTCGGCCACCACCGCAAAGCCTCGGCCCTGCTCGCCGGCACGGGCCGCTTCGATGGCAGCGTTGAGCGCCAGCAGGTTGGTCTGTTCGGCAATGCCGCTGATGGTTTTAACGATGGTACCGATCACCTGCGACTGCTCGTTCAGTGCCTCGATGCCCTCACCGGCAGCCTGCATGTGCCGCGACAGATCTCGCATTACGTTGACCGCTTCAGTCACCACCGTGGTACCGCGCTGGGCGGTGCTGTCGGTTTGCTGCGAGGTGCTGTAGGCGATGCTGGCTGCGTCGGCGACGGCTTGCTCGCGGTTGACCTGATCGGTGATCACCGTGGCGAACTTCACCACTTTGTACAGTTTGTCGTTGGCATCGACCACCGGGTTGTAGGACGCCTCCAGCCAGACCGTACGACCGTGGCTGTCGACACGCTTGAAGCGATCAGCCACGAACTCACCGTTGTTCAAACGGCGCCAGAAGTTTTGGTACTCGGCGCTGTTGTACTCCTCCGGCGTGCAGAACATGCGGTGATGTTTGCCCTTGATCTGCGCCAGGCTGTAACCCATGCCGCTGAGGAAGCGATCGTTGGCGTTCAGCACATTGCCGTTGAGGTCGAACTCGATTACCGCGGTCGAACGCACAAGCGCACCGATCAGGTTTTCGTGTTCACGAGAAGCTTCGATGGTGCGGGTCAGGTCGCTGGCGAACAGCGAAATGTGCTTGATGCGCCCATCCGAGGAGCGCACCGGTTGCACGATCGAACGCAGCCACGCTTCTTCACCATTGCCGCGCAGCAGGCGCACGGCACCGGCGAAATGTTCGCCGCGGTTCATGGCGTTTTTGAAGCGGTGATGGAACTCGTCAGTCTTCACATGCGCCGGGACGATGTCTTCAATCGCCCGCCCGATCAGGTCCTGACTCTTGTAGAGCATCTCGGTGAGGAAGTTCTGGTTGACCGATTGAATGCGCCCGTCGGGCTCAAGGTTCAGCACCAGCATCTCGCTTTCCAGGCTTTCCTTCACCTGCACGAGGCTGGAGAGTTCTTCACGAAGAGCGGCCAGCTCTTGCTTCAGGCGTTTGTTGAACATGGGAAAGTACCGATGGGCAGGATAGAAAGCGGGATGCAGCCTAGCCATCGGCCTTGAAAATCTTTTCTGAAGAGCGTTTGCGACCGGTCAGTCAAAAATAATCTCGATAGGCCACTGGTCTGTTCTGTTCCCCACCGAGCGACTGCAAAACCCAGCGCTCTGGCCCGGCCATATCGGGTATCCTCAAGGCAAATTGCAACAATATGTTGCAGCTATCCGCCCGATAAGGAGTTCCGTTTTGGATTTATCGACCGCTGCCTGGATGGTTCACGACACCCGCCTGATTCTCTGCTGTCTGCTGGCCATTGCGACGATTATCGTGTTGATCAGCGCGACTAAACTGCCGCCGTTTCTATCGATCCTGATCGGTACTTTCATTGCCGGTGTCGGCGCTGGTTTACCGCCCGAAGACGTGGCCAAGGCGTTCAGCAAGGGCGCCGGGGCGATTCTCGGTGAAGCGGGGATCATCATTGCGCTGGGGTCGATGCTCGGTGCGCTGATGGCCGAATCCGGCGCCGCCGACCGCATTGCGTCGACCTTGCTCGGGCTGGGCAAAGGCAAGTCATTGCCGTGGGTCATGGCGCTGGTGGCGATGGTGATCGGCCTGCCGCTGTTCTTTGAAGTGGGCCTGGTGATGATGGTGCCGATCATTTTCGTCATGGCTCGCCGTTCGGGTCAGCCGCTGTTGAAAATCGCGATTCCGGCGCTGGCCGGGATGACCACGCTGCATGCTCTTATGCCTCCGCATCCCGGGCCGTTGATTGCTGTCAGCGCGTTGCATGCCGACCTTGGGCTGACCATGCTGCTGGGTTTCAGCATTGCCATCCCGGCGGTGATTCTGGCCGGGCCGCTGTACGGCAATTGGCTGTCGAAACGCATGCACATTGATGAGCCGGCAGAACTCGGCGCGCTGTTCAGTGCGCCGCCGAAAGCGCCGCGCCAGCCGAGTTTCGCCATGTCGCTGCTGATCATTCTGCTGCCGGTGCTGCTGATGCTCGGCAGCACCCTGGCGAAAGTCGCGATGAGCCCGCAAAGCAGCGTCGCCCTGAGCCTGAAGTTTCTCGGCGAACCGTTGGTGGCGCTAAGCATTGCGGTGATGGCGGCGGTGATCTGCCTCGGTTGGGCCAACGGCATGCCCCGTGAAGACGTCGGCGGCACCCTGCGTAAAAGTCTGGCGCCGATTGCCGTGCTGTTGCTGACCATCGGCGCCGGCGGCGGCTTGAAGCAGACATTGCTGGATGCCGGCGTCAGTCAGACCATCAGCAAAGTCGCCGAAGGCGCGCACATGCCGTACCTGTTGCTGGCCTGGTTGATCGCTGTGGCATTGCGTCAGGCCACAGGCTCGGCGACGGTGGCCACGACCACGACGGCGGGGATTCTGGCGCCGATGATGGCGGGCCTCGCCGCGACGCAAAGTTCGTTGGTGGCATTGGCGATTGGTGCCGGCTCGGTGTTCTTCTGCCACGTCAACGACGCCGGTTTCTGGATGGTTCGCGAGTACTTTGGCTTGCAGCTGAAACAGACGATCTGGGTCTGGTCGATCCTGCAAACCATCGTCTCGGTGGTGGGTCTGGCGGGGACGTTACTGTGGTGGCACTGGTTGACGTAACGGCCTCCGCGGGTTTGCGCTGAGGCCGTTAACTCGCCTTCAGGAACAAGGCGCCACGGATTGGCTGCCGACTCGGGGCATGCGCGCGCCGAAATACGCCGCGCTGACGATGCCGACCATGCCCATCAGCGCGCAGAACATCACACAAATCCACGGGCTCCACGGCATCAGACCGATCAGCAGCAGCGGTGTGATGCTTGCCCACGCGGCGTAGGCGATGTTGTAGGTGAAGGAAATGCCTGACACGCGGATACGCGCAGGGAACAAACCGACCATCACCGACGGCACCGCACCGACCACACCGCACGCCAGACCGGCGACGGCGTAAGCCAGGCCAATCCATTCGCCGCCCATGATCAAACAGCCATACAGCACGCCGATGCCCAACGGTAGCAGCAGGCTATACAGCATGACCGTGCGCCAGGCGCCAATACGATCGACCAGCAACCCGGCGATCACGCAGCCGATATTGAGAAACACGATACCCAAGGCACTGAGCGCGAAGGTGTGGCTGGCGGTCATGCCGAAAGTTTTCTGCATCATGGTTGGGGTGATCACTACGAACACCACCACCGCCGAGGTCAGCACGCAAGTCAGCAGCATCGCCGGCAACATCGCCAGACGATGCTCGCGCAGAACGGTGCGCAAGGGCAGCTCGACCCGCGCCTCGCGCTGCGCTTCCATGGCCATGAACACCGGGGTTTCGCTCAGCCAGCGGCGCAGATAAACGCCAATCACGCCGAACACACCGCCGAGCAGGAACGGATAGCGCCAGGCGTAATCAAGGACTTCCGCCGGGGTGAAGACTTGCGCGAGAAACGTCGCCGTCAATGCGCCGATCAAGTAACCGAACGTCAGCCCGGCCTGCAAGAAACCCAAGGCATACCCGCGATGACCGGCCGGCGCGTGCTCGGCGACAAACACCCAGGCGCTCGGTACTTCACCGCCGACTGCCGCACCCTGGAGGATGCGCAGCGCCAGCAACAGCAAAGGCGCGAAATAACCGATCTGTGCATAAGTCGGCATGATGCCGATCAGCAGGCACGGCAGCGCCATCATCAGGATGCTCAGGCTGAAGACTTTCTTGCGCCCGAGTTTGTCGGCGAAATGCGCCATCAGAATCCCGCCCAGCGGCCGCGCCAGATAACCGGTGACGAAGATGCCGAAGCTTTGCAGCAGACGCAGCCATTCGGGCATTTCCGGCGGGAAGAACAACTGGCTGAGGGTCAGGGCGAAGAACACGAAGATGATGAAATCGTAGATTTCCAGCGCGCCGCCCAGGGCCGCAAGGCCGAGGGTCTTGTAGTCGGAACGGCTGAACGGCGCAGGTTTGGCCGGGGATTGGGCAGTCATGGCAAAGAACTCGGAAACAGGCAAAAACCAAGGCGCCCATGGTCTACGCAAATGGGCTGGTGGACAACCCGTTAGACCATAGTCCCGGTTTTGCAAAACCTGCTCACAAAGCATCGGCAGTTGAATTACTGTTAATGCCTGTCCAGCGGGACCACGCCAACGCCGGCCAACCGCCGTAAACCCCATGTGGGAGCGAGCCTGCTCGCGAAAGCGTCAGTTCAGGCAACTTCAATGTTGAATGTGCCGACCTCTTCGCGAGCAGGCTCGCTCCCACAGGGATCTCTGTGTTGTCGAGATCGGCGAGCGTTCCCGCGGACCACAATAACCATAAAAAATCCGAGGTACTCCCTGTGGCCGTTGATATCGAAGATAGCCGCTCCGCACGCTTTGCCCTGCGCTGTTCAAGTTTTGCCGAACGCTGGTTTCCCGACTCCTGGGTATTCGCCGCGCTGGCGGTGATCATCGTCGCCCTGGCCACGCTGGCCATGGGCGCCAAACCCACCGATGCTGCCATGGCCTTCGGGGACGGCTTCTGGAGTCTGATTCCGTTCACCATGCAGATGGCCTTCGTGGTGATCGGCGGCTACGTGGTCGCCAGTTCGCCGCCCGCTGTAAAACTGATTGATCGCCTGGCACGCATCCCGAAAAACGGCCGTTCCGCCGTGGCGTGGGTGGCGCTGATCTCGATGGTCGCGTCCCTGCTCAACTGGGGCTTGTCCTTGGTATTCGGCGGTTTGCTGGTGCGCGCCCTCGCCCGCCGCACCGATCTGAAAATGGATTACCGCGCTGCCGGCGCCGCTGCCTATCTGGGCCTTGGCGCGGTGTGGGCGCTGGGCTTGTCGTCGTCGGCTGCGCAATTGCAGGCCAACCCCGCCAGCCTGCCGCCGTCGATCCTGTCGATCACCGGGGTGATTCCGTTCACCGAAACGATTTTCCTCTGGCAGTCGGGCGTGATGCTGCTGGCGCTGATCGTGATCTCGATCATCATTGCCTACGCTACCGCCCCCGGGCCGAATTCGGCACGTGACGCCGAGGCCTGTGGGATCGACCCGGCCTTCAACCTGCCACCGCTGCAACCGCGCACGCGGCCGGGTGAATGGCTGGAACACAGTCCGCTGCTGATCATCGTGCTGGTGCTGCTGGCGGCGGGATGGCTGTTCCATGAGTTTTCGACCAAACCGGCGATCACCGCGATTTCCGGGCTCAATACTTACAACTTCCTGTTCATCATGCTCGGCGCATTGCTGCACTGGCGTCCGCGCAGTTTCCTCGATGCCGTGGCCCGCGCGGTGCCGACCACCACGGGCGTGTTGATTCAATTCCCGCTGTATGGCTCGATTGCCGCGCTGATGACTACGGTCAAAGGCACCGACGCGCAAACCCTGGCGCACCACATCTCGACGTTCTTCGTCAGCATCGCCTCCCACGACACCTATGCGCTGCTGATGGGCGTGTATTCAGCGATTCTCGGTTTCTTCATTCCGTCGGGTGGCGGCAAGTGGATCATCGAAGCGCCGTACGTGATGCAGGTCGCCAATGATCTGCAATATCACCTCGGCTGGGCGGTACAGATCTACAACGCCGCCGAAGCGTTGCCGAACCTGATCAACCCGTTCTACATGCTGCCGCTGCTGGGCGTGCTGGGGTTGAAGGCGCGGGATCTGATTGGTTTCTCCTTCGTGCAACTGCTGGTGCACACGCCGCTGGTGCTGCTGTTGTTGTGGGCGCTGGGGACGACACTGGCGTATACGCCGCCAGTGATGCCGTAACAAAGCGGGCGCGGTCATGCTGGCCGCGCCCGCATTTTTCTCCTGAAACAGCCGTGTGTCGGGCTGCCTGTCGCAAATAATGGCTCAGAGCCATCATCCTGCTTTACCGCATCGCACCCTCGGTAATATTCTGCGCGCCCATAAATGTTTCCATTTTTTACCAAGCGCAAAGGGAGTTCGTTGCAATGATCGTAGGGATTGACCTGGGAACCACCAACAGCCTGGTCGCCGTCTGGCGGGGCGATGCCACCGAGTTGGTGCCCAATGCCCTGGGCCAGTTCCTGACACCAAGCGTCGTCGGCCTGGATGATCAAGGCCGGATTCTGGTGGGTCAGGCGGCGCGCGAGCGTCTGCACACGCATCCGCGCCTGACCGCTTCGCTGTTCAAGCGCCACATGGGCAGCGCCACGCAAACGTACCTGGCGGACAAGGCGTTTCGCCCGGAAGAACTCTCCGCCTTGGTGCTCAAGAGTCTGAAAGAAGACGTTGAGCGCGCGTTTGGCGAAACCGTCACCGAAGCTGTGATCAGCGTCCCGGCCTACTTCAGCGACGCTCAACGCAAAGCCACGCGCATCGCCGGCGAACTGGCCGGGCTGAAGGTCGAGAAGCTGATCAACGAGCCGACCGCCGCCGCCCTCGCCTATGGACTGCACCAGCGCGACAAGGAAACCTCGTTCCTGGTCTTCGACCTCGGTGGCGGCACGTTCGACGTGTCGATTCTGGAGTTGTTCGAAGGCGTGATGGAGGTCCGCGCCAGTGCCGGTGACAACTTCCTCGGCGGCGAAGACTTCGACACCGTGCTGCTGGAGCACTTCATCAGCCAGCACCGTTCCGCCGCAGACTTCCCGGAGCGCAGCAGCGTCATCCAGCCGCTGCGTCGCGAGGCCGAGCGCGTGCGCAAGGCGCTGGGTCAGGACGACAGCGCTGAATTCCGCTTGCAACTCGGTGAGCGGCAGTGGACGCACACCATTACTCAGCAACAGTTGGCGACGCTGTACATGCCGCTGCTCGAACGTCTGCGCGCGCCGATTGAACGGGCGCTGCGCGATGCGCGCATCCGCGTCAGCGATCTCGACGAGATTCTGCTGGTCGGCGGTACCACGCGCATGCCGCTGGTGCGCAAACTCGCTGCCGGGCTTTTCGGCCGGTTCCCGTCGATCACCCTCGACCCGGATCAGGTTGTGGCCCAGGGCGCGGCCATTCAGGCGGCACTCAAGGCCCGCGCCGCAGCGCTGGAAGAAGTGGTGTTGACCGATGTCTGCTCTTACACGCTGGGCATCGAGACCTCCACGCAGGTCGGCCGCAACTATGAGAGCGGCCACTACCTGCCGATCATCGAGCGCAACAGCATCGTGCCGGTCAGTCGGGTGAAAACCGTGTACACCCTGCACGACAATCAGGAACAGGTGGTCGTGCGCATCTTTCAGGGCGAAAGCCGTCTGGTCAAAGACAACGTGGCACTCGGCGAACTGGACATCAAGGTGCCGAAACGCAAGGCCGGCGAAGTTGCCCTCGACGTGCGTTTCACCTACGACAACAACGGTCTGCTCGAAGCCCAGGTGAAAATCCCCCTGACCGGGCAACAGCATTCGCTGGTCATCGAGAACAACCCCGGCGTGCTGTCACCCGAGGAGATCCAGCAACGCCTGGCGAACCTCGCACAACTGAAGATTCATCCGCGCGAGCAGCAGGTCAACACGCTGCTCAGTGCACGTCTGGAGCGCCTCTATCAGGAAAGCCTGGGCGATCTGCGTGATCTGATGGGCGATTGGGCCAAGCAATTCCAGATCGCGCTCGACTCTCAGGATGAGCGCCAGATCCGCGAAGTGCGCACCGATTTGAGCCGACGCCTGAGCGAACTCGACCGCACCCCGTGGCAATAAGGAGTCTGGCCATGGATTGCTGGTCGGTGCTGCACCTGCACGATGACGCCGAAGCCCGCGACATCAAGCGCGCCTATGCGCGGCTGCTGAAAACCTTCCGCCCCGATGAGGATGCCGAAGGTTTCCAGCGCCTGCGCGAAGCCTACGAGCAAGCGCTGGCGATTGCCCGGTGGCGCCTTGAAAACGCCGAACCCGAGGAGGAACAAGACACCGACGTCGCCACGGCGTCCAGCGCCTTTGCCGCGCTAGCGTTCGATGCTGCGCTGGCCAACAAACACAGCCACCGGCAAAACCAGCCGTGGGAATTTGCCGATCTCGACTTTCCGCCCGTCAACCCGGCAGCCCCAGAGCCTTTTGCACCGCCGGCGAAGGATGATGTTTTGCCTGTCGAGCCACTGACGGCGGCCCCGGACACAGAAGCGTATGTGCTTGAAGCGCAGGCCGCACGGCAACTGCTTGAGGGACTGTCGCCTGAAAATCTCGGCGAGCGTTGGGATCAGGCGCAACAGCAAAGCTGCGCCAAGGCGTTCGAAAGGCTGCTGCTGCAACGGTGTTTTGACCAGCCACAATTGCGCAGCCCAGTGCTGCACTGGGCCGTCGAGCACCTCGGATGGCTAGGGCCGTGGCAAGACGTGCTGATGAATGATCGCCAGCGCGACCTGCTCGCCGAAAGCCTGATGGCCGATTATCGAAACGCCCTGCAAGCGCTGCTCGAAAGCCAGAGCGAACGCGAATTTCTCAACGTGCTCAAACGCTACAGCGCTCAACCGTGGCTGCAGGTATTCGATCGCCGCGAACAATGGCAGCAAACCCTTTTGCACTTGCTCAATGACACTGAGTGGAGCGTGCCGCTGTTCGAACGCATCGGCCAACTGTTCGGCTGGGATCACAACAAAGGCCTGCACCCGCAACCGGACTGGCTCTGGGACACCTTGATCGAACGCTGCGAGCAGGAAAGTTTCTACGACAATCTGCGCGCCAAGGCTGAAAGCGACCGCACGTGGGCGGCCGATGTTCAGGCGGCGCACTTGTTGATCAACCCGCTCAAGCCTCTGCAGCAAAAGAAAATCATCGACGGCTTTGGCCAGAATGAATGGCAGGCCTGCCATGACTTGTCGGAAAAGCTCACGTGGCGCTTCCCCGAGCTGCTCGCACGTTTGCCTTATGCCGATGTTTTTTACTGGCGACGGTTCTTTCCACGACCGATTGCCGCCGAAACCTGGGTGTGGGTCTGGACAGCGATTGCCTTGGCGCTGTTCCTGCAACATCTGTCCTCCCAAGAAAAAACGGCCATGCACCTCGTCTTCTTGCCGATGTTGTTTGCCTGCGTGCCGGTATGGTTTTTTCGCTTTGCCCTGAGTTGGTGGGTGGTGCTCACGTCCTATGTCATCGTGCCGGACCTGTGGCTCACCGAATGGCTGATACCGCGCAAATGGAACCCTGACACGCGCTGGCTGCTGATACGCCACGGAGTACCGCAAGGGATGATGGTGCTGCTGTTTTCGCTGATGCTGGGGCCGCTGGGCGCGCTCACTTATGTCGGCACGCTCCTGATCGGGCTGGTGCACAAACGCCGTATCGGTTCGCTCGATCCGGAACTGAGCAGCCGCCGCCCGTGGCTGACCGCATTGCACTGGGCGCACTTCAGTCCGCTGCAATTGCTGTTTCTGGTGGTCATGACCGCCGTAACAGCGGCCAGCAGGCTCGGCTATTCGCTCACCCAGCTCATGCCCGGCTAGGAGCGCAACGACAAAACGCTCTGTCACCCAACCGTCATATTCCCTTGCTAGCGTCCGCCCGAAACATACTGAAACAATTAAGCAAAACGGGCTGAACGATGAAAGACGACACAGACGGCACTGACGCAGCTGAATCCAATCAACCCACCGACACCAGTCGCCGCCGCTTCCTCGGCGGCGTCGCGGTGCTCGGTGTCGGAGCCACACTGGCCGGGTGTGGCAGCGCAGGTGATCAACCGGGCAAACCGGCCGAGCGCCCGCTGACGCCCGCCGAACTGGACAAGTCCCTGCGCGATCAGGTGAAAACCGTGGTGGTGATCTACGCCGAGAACCGCAGTTTCAATAATCTGTTCGGTGATTTCCCCGGTGTCGAAAAGCCGCTGGCCGCACTCAAGCCCGGCGACTATCAACAACGTGACCGCGACGGCTCGCTGCTGCAAACCCTGCCACCCGTTTGGGGCGGCGTCCTGCAGATCGGCCCGCAAACCCTCGATGGCGTGTCTTACCCCAGCGCCACGCAGTTTCAGGAAAACCTGCCCAATGCACCGTTCGCCCTCAAAGGACCGAATGGCGAAGACTTGCCATTCGGTCTGGTGACCCGCGATTTGTGGCACGTGTTCTATCAGAACCAGATGCAGATCAATGGTGGCAAGAACGACGGCTTCGTCGCTTGGGCCGACTCCGGTGGTTTGACCATGGGTCATTACGCGCAGAGCCGTTATTCCCTGCGCCTGTGGGACGTCGCTCAGGAGTTCGTGCTGTGCGACAACTTCTTTCAGGGCGCCTTCGGTGGCTCGTTCCTCAACCACCAGTACCTGATCAGCGCCACCGCGCCGTTCTATCCGGACGCAGCCAATTCGGTGGCCAAGTCGCAGATCGCCGCGCTGCAAAGCGATGATCCGGCCGATCCGCGCCTCAAGCCGCTGGACGCATCGCCGGCCAGCGCCATGACCGGCCCGCCGCAGTTCGGCCCGAGTGCGCTGACCCCGGACGGCTTTGGCGTCAACACCCTCGCCCCGCCCTATTGGCCCACCTGGATTCGCGACCCCGAGCGCCCGGCGTATTCGAAAGCGGATCTGCCCAACGTCATGGTGCCGCAGACCCACGAGCATATCGGCGACAAGTTGTCGAAAAAGAACATTGACTGGGCGTGGTATGCCGGTGCGTGGCAGGCGACGCTGGATCAGTACAAGGATTCCGGCGGCATTCCGAAAATCCCCAACTTCCAGTATCACCATCAGCCGTTCAACTACTTCAAACAGCAAGGTCCGGAGAACCTCGACGAGCGCAACAAACGTCTGCGTGATGCCGGCTTGGGTGACGAATCGAGCAGCAACAAGTTCTTCGCCGATGCCGAAGCGGGCAAGTTGCCGGCGGTGAGTTTCTACAAACCCCAAGGCAACCTGAACATGCACGCCGGTTATGCCGATGTGGCTTCCGGGGATCGACACATCGTGCGCGCGTTGAAAGTGCTGCGCGAAAGCCCCCAGTGGAAAAACATGGTGGTCATCGTCACGGTCGACGAGAACGGCGGTTGGTGGGATCACGTCGCGCCGCCCAAGGGCGACCGCTGGGGTCCGGGGTCACGCGTGCCGGCGCTGGTAGTGTCGCCGTTCGCGCGCAAAGGCACGGTGGATCACACGGTCTACGACACCGCGTCGATCCTGCGGCTGATCACCCGTGTCTTCCAGTTGGAGACCCTTGACGGCCTCAAGCAACGGGACGAGGCGATGATTGCCCGGGGTCAGAAACCCATGGGCGATCTGACCAACGCCCTGCATTTTCAGGCTTGAAAACCCGCCCTGCGAGTTTGCGCAAAAATCTGCCGATGACGGCTTCTCTGTCAAACGCGGCTGATCCACTATGAGGCGCCCCCGATACGCGGGGGAACCCACGCTGAAAAGGATCTGAGCATGTTCAAACTCGCAGGACTCACACTCGCCGCGCTCACACTGAGCGCAGCCGCCCACGCCGATGTCGATCTGAAACTGGGCAGCACCGAACGCGTCACCCGTCTCTTCGCTTACCCCAACAATTGCAGCGTGATCTGCTTCCGCAACTGGACGCTGGAACAGACCGTCGCCCATTACCTGAGCCAGAGCGTGCAACGCGATGGTTATGCCGATGCCAAGGTGTTGGTAAAAACCGACAACGGCCAGCTCTACGCCGAAATCACCGGCGTGCCAAAGGATTACGACAAACCGCTGTCGGCGCTGCTGGACGCCGGGGATCTGGCCTACACCGGCGCCAGCAAGCTCAACGCCGATGGCAAATGGGCCTACAGCTGGTACCTGTTCCTGCCGCTGGGCATGGCTCTGGAAAACCGCAAAAGTGTCGAGTTGCTGCATTTCCCGCCGGATTACTCGCTGACGCAAGCGCAGGATTATCTGCGTTCGAACACCACCGATCGTTGGGCGACTCTGTTGACCGACAACGGCATCCCCGCCGCCCAGACACCAGCGTTCCAGACCATTATCGACATCGCCCCGATCGCGGCACCGTCCAACGCCGGCAGTGATCTGGAAGGCGTGTATGACTATTTCAAGGACTACCAGACCACCCTGGTCAAACAGTTCAGCCAGACCGCCAGCGGCACGACGCTGCCAATGGTCGCGTTCGGCGCACCGGTGCGTAACTGGATCAAGCAACAATACGGGCCAACCGTGAATGTCTTGGGCCTGGCGACGATCAGCCCGAGCGAAGGCGTGAAAGTGCCGGTGCTGGGTTCCAACCATCCGAGCTATATCTGGTACGCCGCTGACCCGAAAAGCTACACCGGCGACGACGCCCAGGCCAAGGCTGATGCTGCGGGTCTAAAAGTCATGGGGCAGGATTTGAGCGCGGCCTGCTGGCAGGCTGGCATGGGCAGCAAACCGGGCAGCGATGCGCAGGCCACCCTCAACAGTTGCACACAGACGTGGCAGGTGACGCAGAAGGTCAAAACCTGCGAGTTGTTCTACACCTCGATCCGCAACCTGCCCCCGGAACAGGCCGTCGCCAAGTGCGCGACCACCCCGATCAAGGCGCAACTGAAGCAATTGCAGACACCGCTGCCGGCCACCGCCGTTCCCGCCCCGCACCTGTAATCGCCGAAAGCGCTCCCGTGTCAGCCAATGCTGACGCGGGAAAGCGTCTAAATCGCCTGTCAGATCTGACAGTAGACCGGCTATACCTAATACGACACGATTGGATCCAAACAGAAGTGTTGCAGTGCTGACAGGACGTCAACCCAAAGAAGTCGCAAAACCTTTGCGACAAGGACTGTTATGAATATCCACGCCATGGCGCAATCGGCGCCACGCGATACTGAGGGTATTTACCCCTTCGCCGGTTTGCCCGTGCGACTGGGGTTTCCCGCCAGTGCCGATTTCGAAATCATCCACGATGCGCACGGCAGCCCTATGGCGGTCGCAGCGCGAAGCGAGTTTGTGCAAAGTCATCGGATATGCCGGGTGTCCGGGCAACTACTGCCCTATCGCTGCCGACAGACCCGACAAATGCTGACGGGCATCCACATTTACGATCCGCGCTTTTGCGGTTTGATCGAACACGCGTGCGACCCCAACGTATTTCTCGACATGAGCGAGCTGTGGTTGTGGGCGTTAAAAGATATCCACAGGGGGGAGCGGCTGACCATGGACTACGCCGCCACCGAAGACAAACTGCTGCATCAGTTTGCCTGCGGCTGCGCAGCCAAACGCTGTCGAGGGTGGATCACCGGTCACGACGAACCACCCAGTATCGAGGGCCAGCACTTTTTACAGCGCTGGCGGCTCTCGGGTTTGCGCTGACAGCCCGGTTACAAAGCGCCAACCGGACGCAAACGATACTGCGGCGGCAATTGCTCAAAACCGCTGATGGTGGTGTTCAGGCTTTTCCAGCGACCATCCTTGATGCCGTAGATGCAACCGTGGATCGACAGGCTCTGCCCACGATGCCAGGCGTTCTGGATGATGCTGGTGTGCGCGACGTTGGCCACTTGCTGGATCACGTTGAGTTCGCACATCCGATCAACCTGCTCTTCTTCGGTCGGCAGCTTGGCCAGTTCTTCGCGTTTCTCGTAGTACAGATCGCGAATCGAACGCAGCCAGCCATCAATCAGGCCAAACTGACGATCCTGCATTGACGCGCGCACACCGCCACAGCCGTAGTGGCCAGTGACGAGGATGTGTTTGACCTTGAGTACGTCGACCGCGTACTGGATCACCGACAGGCAGTTGAGGTCGGTGTGTAGCACCACGTTGGCAACGTTGCGGTGCACGAACAGATCGCCCGGCAGCATGCCGACGATTTCGTTGGCCGGCACACGCGCATCGGAGCAGCCGATCCACAGATATTCCGGCGTTTGCTGGCGCGCCAGTTTGGCGAAGAAATCCGGGTCTTCCTTGGTGATCGCGTCAGCCCAACGCTCGTTGTTATCAATCAGGTCTTGTAAGTCATGCATGCTGTAAGGCCTCAAGAAAGATGCGCTGGTATGACAGACGACCGCCCGTCGGGGTCACGCCGCCAACGCAAGTGATTTCATTGGAATTCTCGTGTGCCTGGCGAGTCCACCTAAGTAAGGCCCACAGTATGAGGAATTGCCATGACTGATTCACGACGCCCTTACGATGCGGTGCAACCAGAACCCATTGATGATAACGAAGACCGCATGGGTTCGGTGCATGAGCTGGATTTCGATGAAGACCAGCCCAGCGCGAAAATCGGTGATGAGATTCCCGAGCGTGAGCGCGAGCAGTTGATGCCGCGTGAGCGGGTGCGCGAGGCCGGTTTTACCGGTGCATCGACCGCTGACCATGAACCCACCGACGATGACTTGAGCCCGGAAACGCTGATTCACGAAGACGGTGCGCGGGATGCCGAAGAGGCCGGGGAAGGCAATCAGGCGGATTGGGATTTGAGCATTGTCGATGAAGATGACATCGGCGGTGGCAATGGGCTGGATGAGGCGGAGCTGGCGCGGCGTGATCCGCTGGATGGCAACCGCTAGCAGACGCGCCCCCTTGTAGGAGCTGCCGACGGCTGCGATCTTTTGATCTTGGTCGTAACATCAAAATCAAAAGATCGCAGCCTTCGGCAGCTCCTACAGGTCATCAGTCAACCAGGGTGCAGGCCATGACCACGGCATCCTCGCGCCCGCCCACCGCCGGATAATAATCCCGACGCCGGCCAATCTCATTGAAGCCATAACGCTCATACAACTTGAACGCGCCCGTATTGCTGTCACGCACTTCCAGAAAACATTCCCGCGCCGAAGCCGCATACGCCCGCGACATCAAGTGCTCAAGCAACGTCAGCCCCAGCCCACGCCCCTGATTCTCAGGTTTGACGGTAATGTTGAGCAGATGCGCCTCATCCAGAATGATCTGCACCACCCCGTGACCAACCTGCTGCTCACCCTCGAACATCAGCCAGATCTGGTACTTGCCCAGCCCATCAAGAAAAATCCCCCGAGTCCACGGGTGGCTGTAAGCGGCGTACTCGATTTTCAGCACGGTTTCCAGATCCGCCTCGGTCATCGGGCGGAACGATACAGCGTCACTCATTCGATTCTTTCCAGCGCGCCATCAGCCGACGCATGGCTTGCCACACAGCGGCCTTGCGCTGTGGCTCTTCCATTAACAATTCCAGACCGGGAATGGCCCAGGCCGAGCCCAGACCTTCGATCTGCAATTCACGATTGAATGCTTCGGCATCCGCTTCACCGGCAAAACGTACCGCCGGCAGGCCGATCAGCCACAGGCAGGCGCACGGAGCGGCTTCCATTTGCACCGAAAGGAAACCCTGAACGAAGTCGCGCGCCGCGTCCGGGCCCTGATCCATGGTGCCGCGATTGAGCCACGGCCAACGCACCGGTTCGCCGACGATTTGCGGCGCATCCGGCAGACCGGCGGCGCGCAGCATGTCCTTGAGCAACAGATAAGCCGGATCACGGCTCTGGAACGGTTCACCTGTGGGTAACTCGACCAACAACAGGCAGCGCCCGGCACGAAGCAATTGCAGAGCAAAACGTGGCGGTGGCACTGGCGCCGGTTTGGCGACAACCGGCGTGTCGTCGGCCTCTTCCACCGGTTTGGCGTTGGTCCGGGTGCTGGCCAACGAAGGACGCGGCACTTCGATCTTCGGCCGTTCGGCCGGACGAGCGGCAGGCTGCGCGGGCGCTTCGACCGCAGGCGCAAGCACCACCGGCGCCTCTACCTCGGGCTCGGGCATGTCCAGCAGCTCGGGCCGTGAAGGCGCGGCGAAAGGCAATTCGGTGCGCGGCAGCCAGTTGACCACCTGCATGGCGTTCAAATAGGCGCGGCGGCGGGACTCGATTAGCAAGGGTCGGCCACTTGTGGATAACTGAAGTGCGCTGATTCTACCGCCGTTCGCTCAAGATCGCCCGTTGTTGATCGATAGACTTGGTCTAAAGAAAGCGACAGTCCGTCCCGAGAGTGAATCGCATCCTTCGTGATGCAGTACAATCGCCGCTTTTCATTGCCAACCAGCCGGGCATTCCGATGATCGAACCCAAGCGCGTCTTGCGCGCCCTCGCTGAACACTGGGCATTGCTTGAGCCACTGTGTGAGCATTTCGACCAAGGCACATTGAGCCTCAACGAACTGCGCTCGCAACTGGCCGCCCAACAACTGGACAGCACACCGCAGGACATCACCAGCCTGCTCGACGTGTGGATTCGCCTCGATATTCTGATTCCGGTGGCGAAAAGCCCGAACCGTTTCGAGCTGAATGCGCAGATTCATGACTTCCTCGCTTACCTGCGTCGTGAGCACCGGCTGGGCCTGTGCCTGGAAATCGAAGCCTATCTGCGTCACCTCGAGCGTCTGGCCGGTTACATCCAGGACGCGTTCGACATCCGCGACGGCCACGACCTCGCGCGCCAGTTGCGCCTGCTCGACATGCGCGTGCGCGATGTGCTGAAGAAGCTCGACAACGACGAACAGGCCCTGGTCGCCGTCGCCGAGCGCGCGAAGACCAGCGATCGACAAATTCCGCTGCGTCAGCGCTACGCCGAAGTGCTGGCGACGTGGGACGAATATGTCGAGCCGATGATCGATCTGGTGAACGCCGACGGCGCCTTCGAACAAGGCGTGCGCAAGGTCGAAACCGTGCTGCTGAAGATGCTCAGCGAACAGCAGCGCCTCGGCCATCTGGTCGATGACGACATGCTGCTGCGCACCCACGCGCGCATCCTCGAAATGCAGACCAGTGCCCAGCTGACTTTGCGTCATGCCCGTGAACTGCTGCTGCCGCTGCGTGAAGAAGCGCGTCGGCATAACGCCGTGACCCGTGGCGCCGCGTTGGCGTTGGCAGCGATTCGCCGCAAAGGCATCGACGCCGTGCCGCAAGCGGCGATGCCGCTGTTTACCCGCCCGCAGAGCACCTTCCTCGGCAGCGCCAGTCAGGTCGAAGCCTACGTTTATGCCTTGGCGCGATTCGAGCCAAAACCGGCGCGCTTCCCGAAAGCGCACAAAACGCAGAAAGGCGAAGCCCCACGCGCGCCACGCACCGTTCGCGAGATGGTCGACCGCTGCGAAGAAGCCCTGCCGATGCCGGATCTGATGACCTGGCTGCTGGAGCAGGAACCGGACGGCGCGACCGACGAATTGCTCTACTGGTTCTCGCGCCTGTCGCGGGAAAAACGCTTCAAGCGCGAGCGTCTGGAACGCCGCGAATACCACACTCACGAGCACCAGGTCAGCCTGCGCTCCTTCGCCCTGCTCTCGGCCAGCGATAACGCCGCCGAGAATTCTGCGAGCATCCCCAATGCATCTTGATCTTTCCGAACTGTCGCAACTCGCGCCGATTTTCCGCGAGCTGTTCAAGGGTTACCACGTCAGCCGCCGCGACCCGGAGCTGTACACGCAACTGTCGAACTTCCAGGATCAATACCGCACGCTGTTCAAGGCGCTGGGTTTTGAGCTGGTCTGCGATACCCGTGGTTTCTACTACTTCGTGCCGGACATGGCCGCTGCGGCGGTGAACAAGACTGCCCAGCGTCTGGCGCTGTTCACCTTCATCCTCGTCGAGCATCTGGCCGATCAGGGCCGCGACCCGATTGCCGTGCTCGATGGCGGCAGCCTCGGCCGCGAAGAGCTGCCATCGCTGCTGGAGAAATACCGCGACCTGTTCATTCAGGCCGAAGTGCAGACCGTTGAAGAACTCGAAGAAAAGATCATGCGCCGCATGACTCAGCTCGGCTTTGCCAGCGAAGAAAACGGCGTGTACCGCTTCCTGCCGCCGATGCACCGCTTCCTCGACGTCTGCCTGTCGGTACAGCAGGACCGTGATCTGGCGGCCAGCGTGCACAGCGTGCTGCCGTTGCCAGCACCGGTGCTGATCGACGAAGCGGCCGAAGCCAAATTCCTCGAAACCGACGACCCGCTCGATCTTTCCGAATTTGAAGAAGAGAGCGAAGAAGACGCACTGGCCCGCGCCATTGCCGAAGAACAGGAGTCCGACGCATGAGCCAGGAACGCTACGGCATCCGCCGCTTTGCCCTTTTGAACACCGCCGGTTACAGCCTCGGCCTGTTCCCGCTGGAAGAACCGCTGTCGGTTTACGGCGCAAACAACCTCGGTAAATCGGCATCGATCAACGCCTTGCAATTCCCGATTCTGGCGCGCATGTCGGACATGAGTTTCGGCAAATACAGCCTGGAACAATCGCGGCGCTTCTACTTCGCTTCCGACACCAGCTACATCCTTGTCGAAGTGAATCTGCCCCACGGCCCGCACGTGATCGGCGTGGTCGGTCGCGGCCCGGGCGGCGGTTTCGGTCACCAGTTCTTTGCTTACGCCGGCAAGCTCGATCTGGCGCATTACCAGAAGAACGACACCTGCCTGCGCCAGAAAGAGCTGTTCAGCAACCTTGAAAAAGAAGGCCTGAAAGCCTACGAACTCAAGCCTGATGAGCTGCGTCGTTTGCTGGTGGGCGGTCATACGTCGATTCCTTTGGATCTGACCCTGATTCCACTGCGCTCCACCAGCGAACAGAGCCTGAAGACTTTCCGTGCGCTGTTTATCAACCTGCTGCACATGCGCGAAATCACCGCGGCCAAGCTCAAGCAGTTGTTCCTCGATGCCTTCGAACACAGCCTGCGTTCCGGCAGCGTCGATTACATCGCCGCCTGCGAAGAAGCCTTCCGCGACGTGCGCCGGATGGAACAGGACTACAACTCGCTGGTCGCTGCCGGCCCGTTGGTTGAAGCCTTGGCCAACGGCGTGAAACAGCGCGACGTGCTGCGCGGCAAACTGCATCGCCTGTCGCCACTTCTGGATTCGTTGCTCGGCACCTGGTCGGACTACGCCAGTGCGCGCAAAGAAGAGCTGACGATTCAGGCCGACCACTACCGTGGCGAGCAGGACAGTCTGCAAAACGATCAGCGCGGCGGCACTCAGGAACTGATGCGTCTGGAGCGGGAAATTTCCGGTATCCAGCGCTGGCTCGGCGAATTGTCGGTGCTGAAAAATCGCTTCGCCCTGGTCGATGACGTCAAAATGCTCGAGCAACAATTGCTCGCCGCCAAAGACGCCCACGACGAACTGGCCGGTGCCTTGGCGCAATCGCGTCAATTCAGTGCGGAAGATCTGGAAGAGCGCGTACGCGATCTGGAAAAACGCCTGAAGTCGGTGAAGCAGCAACTCGATCACGCCGACAACAACAGCTATGCCCGTCTGCGCGAAGAGTTCTCGCAACAGGACGTCGAGCGTCTGATGCGCCTGTTCAATAGCGCACTGTTCAGCCTGCCACTGGGCGAACACGGCATCACCCTCGACGACGACGGCGAGTGGGTCAAATCGGTCGAGCTGATTCTCGATGGCTTCAAGGGCGAGCGCTTCGAAGTGCCGGGCTTGTCCATCGACATCTCGCACATCGAGCCGCCGGCGCTGCAGGCCTTGGCTGACCGCGCTGCGCTGCGCGACCAGAAAGAGCGTCTGGAAAAAGAACTCAAGCAACTGAAAACCCAGCAAGCCGTGGCCGCCGACCGCGCCGCGAGCAAGACCCAGACCGAAGCGCTGTACCAGCAAGTGCTGGACGCGCAGAAAGCCTTGGAAGATTTCCGCCGCACGCAGACATTGAGCGCTGAAGAAAGCGACAAGCTCGAGCAACTGGCGCAGATGGAAGGCGCGCAGGACGAACTCAAGCGTTCCAGCGACGCCTTCACCGAACGTGTCCAGCAACTGTCGGCCAAGCTGCAACTGGTCGGCCGCCAGATCGCCGATATGGAAGCCAAGCAACGCACCCTCGACGATGCGCTGCGTCGCCGTCAGTTGTTGCCGGCGGATCTGCCGTTCGGTACGCCGTTCATGGATCCGGTCGACGATTCGATGGACAACCTGCTGCCACTGCTCAACGACTATCAGGACAGCTGGCAAGGTCTGCTGCGCGCCGATGGCCAGATTGAAGCGCTGTACGCGCAGGTGCGCCTGAAAGGCGTGGCCAAGTTCGACAGCGAAGACGACATGGAGCGCCGCCTGTCGTTGCTGATCAACGCTTACGCGCACCGCACCGATGAAGCGCTGACACTGGGCAAGGCCCGTCGTGCGGCGGTCACCGATATCGCCCGGACCCTGCGCAACATTCGCAGCGACTACGACAGCCTCGAACATCAACTGGCGCTGTTCAACCGCGAGATCAACAAGCGTCAAGTGTCCAACCTGCAGAGCTTCCGCATCGTCCTTGCGCCGAACAAGGAAGCGCTCAAGCACATCGACCAGATCATCCACAGCGCCGGTCAGTACGAAGAAGGCGAAACCCTGTCGGTGTTCGACCTCAGCCAAAGTGCCGAGCAGGACAACAAGAACGAAGAGGCCAAGGAATACCTGGCGCGGCTGGTGGCGGCGAACCACAACCAACTCGGCCTCAAGGACTTGTTCGAACTGGCCTTCGAGATCACCAAGGTCAACGGCCAGCCGGTGATCCACACCGACATCGATGGCGCGGCGTCCAACGGTACGACCATGACCATCAAGGCGCTGACCAACATGTACTTGTTGCTGCACTTGATGGATCGCGATCTGGCCGGTCGCGTGCGCCTGCCGTACTACCTCGACGAGGCCGCAGACATCGACGAGAAAAACCAGGCTGCACTGCTGGAAACCAGTCTGCAACTGGGCTTCGTGCCGATTCTGGCGAGTGTGAAGCCGCAGGTCTGCGCCAGTGTCGCGATCGACCTGGAAGGTGGCAGCGGCCCGGCGGGGATCTACATTGATGAGGCGGACTGGAAGTACATCCGTCGCCATGATGTGGTGAAGGCTACGGTCAATGTTGAAGCGGATGAGCCGGAGCTGGATGCGGTTTGATCGGCATTAGCTGAAGGCAATAAAAAGGGCCGCGATCTATTTGGATCGCGGCCCTTTTTTATGGCTTGGGATTTGTGCTGATTTTGCGGGCCCTATCGCTAGCAGGCTCACTCCTACAGTTGGAATGCGCTCCCCTGTGGGAGTGAGCCTGCTCGCGATGGCGCCACTTCAGACACCATAGAATCACTTACCGAGGGAAATCTTCGGCGCCCAGGTCAGCCACTCATCCTCAAACTTGTCGAACAGCGGGAACGTCTGCTCCGCCCGTGCCGGGTTACCCATGCGCTCGCCATCCGGCGTGGCGAAAGCAATCCCACCCTGAATCGCCGTCTCCAGCGACTCGGTGCGCACCGTCAGCCCGTTGAACAAACCGATATCAAACCCGACACCGCTGGTGTTCCAGAACCGGCTACCGCTGCGCACCAACGGTGCGTATTTCGGCTCGATCAGAATGTGCACCAACACGCGATCAGCTGTCTGGCCCAGTTCATAACCGGTGACCTTACCCACGGTAATTTCACGGTAAGTCACCGGCACACCCGGTTTCAGCGAACCACGACGGGCCGCGCTCAAGACCAGACTCAGACCGGCCTCTTGCTTGGTCACTTCCGGCGCATTGGCCAAGGCCACAAAGTTCTTCTGCGGGCCGAGGTTCTTCGCCGCCGGTTGCACTTCGATGTACTTCCCGGTCACCAGGGTTTCCAGATTTTCTGTCTTGATCAGGCCGAGCTCCGGTTTTACCACCCAGAACTGGCTACCAACCCGGGCGATCTTCTCCGGCACTTCAGTGATGCGCGCCGTGAGGATCACCGATTGCAGATCGTCAGTCAGATCAACGCTTTCAATCTTGCCGACATCCAGTCCCTTGAAGCGAACCGGCGTGCCGCTGCGCAAACCATCGGCGCGATCGACCTTGATCGTGACCACGGCACCCTTCTGATTAGCGTCATCGTGGTTGGCGAACAGACGGAAGCGCGGAATGCGCTTCTGTAACGGCGCCTTGGCTTGCGGTGTTTCGAAAGCGATACCGCCGGCCATCAGGGTTTGCAGCGACTCGCTCTTCACTTGGATTCCGCCGGTCAACCCGCCAGTCAGCGTGACACCGCTGACGTTCCAGAAGCGTGTCGAGGCGTTGACCAGGTTTTCGTACTCCTTCTCGATGTGCACACCGATGACTATCTGCTTGCGAGTCTTGGAGAACTGGTAGCTCTGAACCGAACCGACCTTGACCTGTTTGAACAGAATCGGACTGCCGACATCAATCGAGCCAAGTGTATCGGTGAACAACACCAGGTGCAGGCCCGGCGAACGCAGATCCAGCGGCGGCGCCTTCGGCCGTGCCTCGAACTCGCGTTTCGGCGGCGCGCCTTTATCACCCGGACGCACAGCGATGTAGTTACCTTTCACCAAGGCTTCCAGACCGGTAATGCCCGCCAGGGAAATCGACGGCTTCACTACCCAGAACTGCGTGCCGTCCACCAGATAGTCTTCAGCCAACGGATCAAGAGTCAGTTCGGCAGTGGCGCTGTTCAGGTCCGGATCGACCTTCAGCGCCTTCAGGTTGCCGACCTGAATACCTTTGTACATAACTGGTGTACGGCCAGCCTGCAGACCTTCGAAATCGCTGAGTTTGACCTTCACACGGATCCCGGCAGCGGCCGCATCGAAGTCTTCGTACAAACGAAATGGCAGGCTTGGATCGGTCGGCGGGCTGTCCTTGCGGTTTTCGGGTGTGGCGAAAGCGATACCACCGGCGACGATGCTGGCCAGCGATTCGCTGCGCACTTTCACCCCGGACAGGTTGGCGTCGATGCTGATGCCGCTGGCGTTCCAGAAACGCGTGTGTTTGCGCACCAGTTTGGCGTAGGTCGGCTCGATGAAAACCTTGAGCTCGACGGTACTCTGGTCTTCCGAGAGCAGGTAGCTTTTGACCTGGCCGACCTTGATCTGCTTGTAGAACACGGGGCTGCCACGGTTCAGTGATCCGAGACGATCCGCCTTGATAGTCAGGTGCAGACCGGGCTTGGCGTCCGACAACGGCGGCTCTTCGGCCAGCGCCTTGAACTTGCGCGTCGGTTCGCCTTCGCCGGGGCTGATAGCCACGTAGTTACCCGAAACCAGAGTTTCCAGGCCGGTGATACCGGCCAGGGTCACGCTCGGTTTGACCAGCCAGAAGCGCGTGCTGGTCTTGAGGTATTGCTCGACGTCTTTGTTCATCTCAACGGTGGCGATCACACCTTTTGAGTTGCCTTCATCGTCGAGCTTAAGCGCCTTGACCTTACCGACCGGCATGCCTTTGTACATGACCTCGGTCTTGTTGGCCTGGATGCCTTCACCGCTTTCAAAGCGGATCTGAATCTCGATACCAGTTTCGGAATAGGCACGCCAGCCGAGCCAGCCGCCGATGATCAGCGCGATCAGAGGCAGAACCCAAATGGCAGACCAGTTCGAAGCCGGTCGGGTTTTCGCTACGGGCAAATCAGTCATGGTCGTCGTCCGACTCCGTGTTATCCCAAATCAGTCGGGGATCGAAAGTTACTGCGGCGAGCATCGTCAGAATCACCACACTGGCGAAGGCGATGGCGCCAAGATTGGCTTCGACACTGGCAAGCCGGCCGAAGTTGACGACCGCCACGAGAATGGCGATCACAAAAATATCGAGCATCGACCAGCGGCCGATGAACTCGATAAAGCGGTACATCCAGATACGCTGACGCGCGGACAACGGTTGGCGTCGTTGTACCGAAAACAGCAACAGCGCAATACCCACCAGTTTGAAGGTGGGCACGAGAATACTGGCGATAAACACCACAGCCGCGATCGGAATCATGCCGTGCTGCACCAACTGGATCACGCCGGACATGATAGTGCTCGGATCACCCTGGCCCAAAGAACTGACAGTCATGATCGGCAGCACGTTGGCTGGAATATAGATAATCGCTGCCGTGATCAGCAGTGCCCAGGTACGGGTGAGGCTGTCAGGCCTGCGAGCGTGCACCAATGCACCGCAGCGGGTGCAGGTCTGCTCGTCGGTGTCCGCTTCCTGCCTGTTCAACTCATGACATTCAGTACACACCAGAATGCCCGCATCAATCGCCCGCATGAGCGTCCTCTCCTGATAACGCCTGCCAGATCTGGTGCGGTGACATCACCACTTCCAGCCAGACCTGAACCAACAACAAGCCGATGAAACACGCCAAACCCAGGCCTACGGTAATGGCTGCCATGTCTGCCAGTTTGACGATCGCCACCAGTACGCCCATGAGGTAGACCTCGAGCATTCCCCAGTCTTTGAGGTGGTGATAAATGCGATAGAGCAGCAAGCCATAGCTGCGTCCGACATTGAAGCGGATCGTCAGTAACACGAACAACTGGCACAGCAACTTGAGCAGCGGTATGGCCATGCTGCACAGAAATACGACAATCGAAACGCCCTGCATGTCCGTATTGAACAGGCCGAGCACACCACTCCAGACCGTATCCTGCGAGGATTGTCCGAGGATATTGAGTTGCATGATGGGTAAAAAGTTTGCCGGGATGTACAGCAATAAGGCTGCGATCACCAAGGCGAGGCTGCGCTGCACCACGTTGTGACGGTGAGCGTACAACTCGTAACCGCAGCGTGGGCAGAGCGCTTTTTCGCCGTGGGCAAGTGTGGGCTTGCGCATCAGCAGGTCGCACTCGTGACAGGCCACCAAGTCTTCCAGCGGTAAATCTGACAGCCCGGGGGCGTCAACCGACTCTGACATAAAGGCTCTGGCTCCGAATAAGGTGGGGCTATTCTAGTGTTCTGATTCGAAAATAACTGTGCAAATTTGTTCGCTGTCGCGAGTA
>NZ_CATKQE010000009.1:0-143096 GCF_949767845.1 Pseudomonas sp. IT-232MI5 | reverse complement strand
GGCGGTGTCTGAGCGGGCCTCAGCGCGAGCCGGCTCACTCCTACATTGATCCCATTTCAGGGCGAGATCGCGGGCGGTTTTGAGGTCGACGGGGATGAACTGGATTTTATCGCCAGCCTTGAGCTGCCCCAGTTGCCACAGATCCGCCTCGATCACCGTCACCGGGCAGACAAACCCGCCAAGGCTCGGGCCATCCGGGCCGAGGATCACCGGCATGTCACCGGTGAAATCCACCGCGCCGATGGCATACGGATTGTCGTGAATGTTCGATGGATGCAACCCGGCCTCGCCACCGTCGGCACGCACCCATTCCGGCTTCGGCCCGATCAGGCGGACACCGGTGCGGCTGGAGTTGAAATGCACTTCCCACTGGGTTTGAAAAAAACTGCCGATGTAGTTTTCCGTAAAATATTCCGGTGCGCCGTGCGGGCCGTAAATCACCCTGATCTGCCGCACCGCTGGCAACGCGGTGATGTGCTGCTCGGTCAACTGCTGGCCAGCACTGCGGTCAGTCAGCGCAGGGATATGCAACACATCCCCGGCACGCAACGCCCGACCACCATGCCCACCAAACTGGCCGAGGGTGAAAGTGCTTTTGCTGCCCAGATAATCCGGCACCTGCAAACCACCGCGCAGGCACAGATAACTGCGTGCCCCGGCGCCGCTGATGCTGCCCAGATGCAACGTCGCGCCCGCCGGGATCAGCAGCGCGGTGTTCATCGGCACGCTTGTGCCTTCAAGCGTCAAGGCAATCGGCGCCCCCGTCACCGCGACCACTGCTGTGCAATTGAAGCGCAGCAACGGCCCGCTCATGGTGATTTCCAGCGCCGCCGCGCCGTCAGCGTTGCCGAGCAGACGATTGCCCAAACGCAGCGCGCGACTGTCCATCGGCCCCGATGGAGGTACACCGACAGCCCAGTAACCGAGGCGACCGGGATAATCCTGCACGCTGGTTTGCGTGCCGGCGCTGAGCACTTCAAAGGTGTTGGCGCGATAGACCAGACCTTCCAGGCAACGCGTCCACGGCTCACCGCTGGCGAACGGCGCGTCGAGGAGAATCTGCCGCAGGTAGTCGCGGTTGGTTTCCACGCCGTACAACAGACTGTCGCCTAACGCTTGATGCAACTCGGCACGCGCCTGTTCGCGGGTCGGCGCCCAGGTGATGACCTTGGCAATCATCGGATCGAAGTACGGCGGAATCTCGCAACCGGCCTCGACCCAGGTATCGATGCGCAGTTGAATACCGTTGGCCGGCGGGAATTCCACGGCTGTCAGCAAGCCTGGGCTCGGCTGAAAATCGCGGCCGGGATCCTCCGCGTACAGGCGCGCCTGAATCGCGTGGCCCTCGGGTTTCAGCTGACGATACAACTCGCTCAGCGGCGGTAAATCTCCCGCCGCCAGCTCAACCATCCAGCGCACCAGATCCACGCCCCATACTTGCTCAGTGACGCCATGCTCCACCTGCAACCGTGTGTTCACTTCGAGAAAGTAGAAGCGCTGCGCGTCGCTGTCGAAGACGAATTCAACCGTGCCGGCGCTGCGGTAGTTCACCGCCTTCGCCAGTTTGATCGCCGCCGCGCACAGCTCGTCGGCCATGCCGTCGGGCAGGTTCGGCGCCGGGGTTTCTTCGAGGACTTTCTGATTGCGCCGCTGCACCGAGCAGTCGCGAACGCCGAGGGCGATGACCTCGCCGCGTCCGTCGCCGAACATCTGCACCTCCAGGTGCCGGGCGCGCTGAATGTACTTCTCGATAAACACGCCGGCGTCGCTGAAGTTGTTCTGACCGAGGCGTTTCACCGCTTCGAACGACTCGCTCAGTTCGCTGGCGCTGCGGCACACGCGCATGCCGATGCCGCCACCGCCGGCGGTGCTTTTCAGCATCACCGGGTAGCCGACTTGTTCGCCGGCAATCAGCGCGGCGTCGAGGCTGTCGAGCAGTTCGGTGCCTTCGAGCATGGGCACGCCGTGTTGTTTGGCCAACGCGCGGGCGGTGTGCTTGAGGCCGAACACGCGCAGTTGTTCCGGCGTCGGGCCGATGAAGGCGATGTTCTGCGCTGCGCAGGCTTCGGCGAACGCGGCGTTTTCCGAGAGGAATCCGTAGCCGGGATGGATCGCGGTGGCGCCGCTTTGCTTGGCGATGGCGAGGATTTTTTCGACCGCCAGATAGGTGCCGGCGGCAGCGCCTTCACCGAGGCTGTGCGCTTCATCCGCGTGCAGGATGTGCAGGCTGGCGGCGTCGGCTTCGGAATACACCGCCACGCCTTTGACCTGCAGTGCGCCGAGGGTGCGCAGGATGCGGCAGGCAATGGCGCCACGGTTGGCGATGAGGACTTTTTCGAACATGGCATAACCCCTGAAGGGGAAGCGGGCCGTCCCGCTGTTTTTCGACAGACATCCGGGCCGTCCCGGATGAAAAAAACACTTCAGATCACCACCGAGCCCCTGTAGGAGTGAGCCTGCTCGCGATAGCGTCGGATCAATCAAAACTGATGTGTCTGACACACCGCGATCGCGAGCAGGCTCACTCCTACAATGGGATTTGTGCTGGTTTCACTTTTTAAGGCATTGCCCGGAACGGGCCTGGCACAGGGCGAAAAGCCAACGGCGCAAACGGCTGATTTTCAGTTCCATACCAGCAGCTCCGCAGGTGTCGGGTTGTAGGCGTTGCAAGGGTTGTTCAACTGCGGACAGTTGGAAATCAACACAATCACATCCATCTCCGCACGCAAGTCGACGTACTTGCCCGGCGCCGAAATCCCGTCCTCGAAGGTCAGCCCGCCATCGGCGGTCACTGGCACGTTCATGAAGAAATTGATGTTCGGCCCGATGTCACCTTTGCCCAGTCGCCCATCATGGGCACAGGCGCGCAGGTAGTTGTCGCGGCAGCTGTGCATGTAGCGCTTTTCCAAGGCGTAGCGCACGGTGTTGCTCTCTTGCGCGCACGCGCCGCCGAGGGTGTCGTGACGTCCGCAGGTGTCGGCGACGATGGTCAGCATCGCGTGGCCGAGGTTGGAATACAGCACGCTGCCGGTGCTCAGGTAGACGCTGTTCTGCCGACGCAAGGTGCGCTGCACGTCGTAGCGTTCCTTGGGGTTGGCGAGGCTGTAGAACAAGGTATCGACGGCCTGATTGCCTTCCAGGTCGAGAATGCGCAGGGTCTGGCCAGCCTTGACCTCCATCAGCCACGGTTCACCGGCCGGGATTGTGGCGCGGTACACCGCTGCGTCGGGTTGTTTTTGCGAAGTGGCGATAGCAACTGACATGGCAGCGATCCTCAGGCGAACAAACGGTCGGTGTTGATAAAGCCGCGCTCATTTTCCGGGCGCGAGGTGCGGCAGTGTTCGGCGACGCTGGCGTCGGCGTTCATCCAGCTCAGCTTCAGTGGTTTTGGTGCGTATTCCGGCGCCGGATCCATCGGGTGTTGCAGCGCGGTGAGCACCACCAGCGTGTCCATCGGCGCGTACAGTTCGATGTAGTCGCCGGCCTTGGAATTGCCCTCGACGAAGTGGAAACGCCCGGCCTCATCTACATTCACGCGGCTGAACAGATTGAGCGTCATCAGCAGGTCGGACAGGCCCAAACCCCACTTGCCGAGTTCCACCAACAGGTTGTCGGTGCCGTTGCGGAAGAAGCCGTTGCGCAGTTCCTGATAGCGGCCCTGGCCGTACTTTTCTGCGACCTCTTCGGCGCAGAGCACACCGCCGAGACTGTCGCTCCAGCCGCAGGTGTCGGCAGTGATTGCGGCGAGTACGCGGCCCATGTCCGAGTACAGGCAGTGGCCGCTGGTGAGTTTGGCGGTGTGTTGGCACTTGAGGCTGTCGGGCAGGTTCAGCCGCTCGGTTTTTTCATTGGCGTTGAGCAGGGTCAGGCTGACGTTGGCGCCACCGCGCAGATCAGTCAGGCGCAGCAATTGGCCGCGCTTCAACACGAAGGAACGGTGGCCGCCACCGGGGAGCATTTCTTCGGCAAACGGTGGGAACAGTTGGGTCGAATCAGTCATCGGTTTATTCATTGGAGCAGTCCTCTCAAGCGGTGCGAAGGGCGCCTGCCAGTGGCAACGGCAAGGCGTCGACGGCGGCGCGCTGGGCGCGGCGGTCGCTGTTCAAAGGGATGTCGTAGGTGATGCGTGCGCCATAGGCGCCGGGGGCGTGCGGGTCGAGGCGCACCTTGTCGAACACCAGCAGGCGGGTGCCGAGGCTGAAACCTTCGGACAGGTCGTGGGTGACCATGAACACGGTCAACTGGGTCTCGCGCCACAGCTCCAGCAGCAAGGCGTGCATGTCTTTGCGGATGCCCGGATCGAGTGCGCCGAACGGTTCGTCGAGCAGCAACACCCGCGGTTTCATGATCAGTGCCTGGGCAATCGCCAAGCGTTGCTGCATGCCGCCGGACAACTGCGCCGGGTATTTGTCGAGGGCATGGCCGAGGCCGACTTTATTCAGCAATGCCGCCGCTTGTTCGCGCGCCTCACGTTTGGCGCTGCCGAACAACCGACCGATCAGCGGCGCACGCGGCAATTCGAGGCCGAGGGCGACGTTGTCGAGCACGCTCAAATGCGGGAACACCGAGTAGCGCTGGAACACCACGCCACGGCTGGCATCCGGTTCGCTGGGCAGCGCTTGACCGTCGAGCAGAATCTCGCCGCGACTCGCGGTTTCCTGGCCGAGCAGCAGGCGCAGGAAGGTCGATTTGCCGCAACCGGACGCGCCGACCAGGGTGCAGAACTCGCCCTCGTTGACGCTCAGGTTCAAGCCTTCCAGCACCACCTGATCGGCGTATTGCTGCCAGACGTTTTTCACGGTGATGAAGCTCATTTGGCCGCCCCCTCATACCAAGGGAAGGCGCGACGGGTCAGGTATTTCAGGCCCCAATCCATCAGCCAGGCGAGGAGGGTGATCCACACCACGTACGGCAGAATCACGTCCATCGCCAGATAACGCCGCACCAGAAAAATCCGGTAGCCGAGGCCGTCGGTGGAGGCGATCGCTTCGGCGGCAATCAGGAACAGCCACGCTGAACCGAGCATCAGCCGCAACGAGATCAACAAACGCGGCAACAGTTGCGGCAACACCACCCGCAGCATCAATGTCCAGGTCGAGGCGCCGAGGGTCTGCGCCTTGATCAGCAGTTCGACGGGAATTTCCCGTGCGCGCTGTTCCAGGTCGCGAGCGAGGGCCGGGGTGATGCCGATCACGATCAGCATGACTTTCGACAACTCGCCCAGACCGAAGACGATGAACAGAATCGGCAGGATCGCCAGCGGCGGCACCATCGACAGCACTGTCAGCAGCGGCGACAACGGCGCGCCGAACAACGGCAGCGTGCCGGCGGCGATGCCCAGGCACAGCCCGGCCAATGCAGCGATGCCGAGGCCGATGGCCAGACGCCGCAGACTCGACGCGGTGTCCTGCCACAACAGGTAGTCACCGGTGCGGCTGTCGGCATTGAAGGCCAGACGTTTGACCGCGTCGCTCATCTGCACGGCGCTGGGCAGCAGTTTGTCGTTGGGGTTGTCCGCCAGGCGCTCGGCCGAACCCATGAAGTAGGCGAACAACACCAGCGCGAACGGCAGGATCACCAACAGCAGGCGACTGGGGCGATCCGGGTGGCGATTGATCAGGCGCATGGCCAAATCCTCCGTGGCTTACAGCTTGGCGTCGGCGGCCATCTGCACGTAAGTCGGATCGAAACGCAGCTTGAGGTTGCCGGTGTCGCCACTAGTCACGCCGTTGGCGAAGGCCATGCCGACCGCGCTGGTGTCTTTCGCGCCTTCGCCGAGCAAGCCGTGCTGGAAGGAGAATTCGGCGACCTTGCGCATGGTTTCCGGCAGTTGTTTGCTGGTGGCGAAGTTCAGCGCTTCGCTTGGCGTGGCGAACAGTTTGGTGGTGTCGAGTTGTGCCTGGAATCCAGCGAGGTCGGTGCCCGAAGCTTTGGCCATGTGCTCCAGCGCAGCTTTGCTCGCGGCGTTCTTGGCGTTCATCAACTCGACCACTTCGAACCACGCACCGGTGAGTGCTTTGCCCAGCGCCGGGTTGTCTTTGAGGGTGGCGCTGTTGACCACCATCATGTCCATGATCTCGCCAGGAATCTGGCTGGAATTGAACACCTCGGTCACGCCCGGTTTGGCCTTGATGTCCGAGAGCATCGGGTTCCAGGTGGTCACGGCGTTGACCTGTTCGGTGTTGAAAGCGGCGGAGATATCGGCGTCGGAAGTGTTGACCACTTTCAGGTCTTTCTCGGTCAGGTCGACCGAGTCCAGCGCGCGGGCCAGCAGGTAGTGCGAGACCGACAGTTCGACCAGGTTGACGTCCATGCCCTTGAGGTCGGCGACTTTCTTGCCGGCGCCCTTGAGGACGATGCCGTCGTTACCGTTGGAAAAGTCGCTGACGATCAACGCGGTGCTGTCGACGCCGCCGGCGGCCGGAATGGTCAGCGCGTCCATGTTGGTCATGGTGCAGCCGTCGAACTGGCCGGCGGTGTACTGGTTGATCGATTCGACGTAGTCGTTGAGCTGCACGACGTCGATCTTGATCCCGTACTTCTTCGCCCATTTGTCGACGATGCCCTGGCTGCCGGCGTATTCCCAGGGCATCCAGCCGGCGTAAATCGTCCAGCAGACGCTGAAGTGGTCTTTCTGGGCGGCGGGGGATTGCGTGCTGATGAGCGCGGCGAAGGCGGCGGCGAGCAGGGCGGGCAAACGTAGTCGGGTCATGGTGGATTCTCCAGTTGATCAAGGGCGGACAGGAAGGCAACGCGGCACCGCGAACGGTGGCTTGTCTCCCGGGCTTTTGTCCCGCCGTGTAACCTCAACTGGAGGTCGCCAACTCTCGGACCAGCCACTCGCGATTGCGAGCCGGAACCCTAGTCAGCCATTGCAAATTGTGGTGCCGCGAACCTGTGATGACTCCTGCACGGGTTTGCTAAAGCGAGACGCGTGCCAAGTTGCGTCAGGCGCTCTGGCTCGGGCGCGCGGGTGGCATCGGTTTGCAGGTGAGGGCGATGTGGCGCTTTGTGTTGGTGCGCGGCTGCACCGTCATGCAGCGTGGTTGCCGCTGATCTGATGGTTTTGCGGTGTTGGCACTCGGCATGGCTTCGCCAGTCAAAACAGATGTCAGCCGGTCTGTGCCGACTGCTGTCGCGGGTCTTTCAGGAGGCCGCCATGCTCATTCAAAAAGCGTTGCGAAGGGCGCTGCTGGGAGCGGTGCTCGGTTTCGGTCTGTCCGGTTGTTATTACTACGCCGGTCCCTACGATGCGTATCCGTCCACCTACTACTATCCCGGCTATTACTCGCCTTATTACTACGGTGGTTATTACGGGCCACGCTACTACGGCGGTGCGCGTTATTACCACGGTGGCTACGGGTATCGGGGTGGTTACGGACGGGGTTATCACGGCGGCGGATATCACGGTGGCCACCATTAATCAGCGGCTGAATGACAGCGTTTTCCAAATGAACAGGATTTCATTAATCACTTGTTTCAACTTGTTGCAGGAACGCACCAGATGCCGAAAACGCTGTCTGATTTTTCGACAGTCACCGATTAAATGACTGTCGCCTGCCAGCGTCGCTGGTGTGGCCAACCCGCGGTCCAGGAGGCCGCCATGTATAGACGAATTCTTCTGCTTGCTGCGTTGATGTTTTCCGTTGCCGGTTGCGTCCCGTACTCTTACGCGGACTCGTATTACAGCTCAGAGGTCTACACGTCACCCGCACCGGCCTACTACAACACAGGCGGCACCTATTACCGGGGTGGCAGCACGTATTACGCGCAGCCACGTTACTACCAGCCAGCCCCGCGGTACTACCAGCAACCGCGCTATTACCAATCGGCGCCGCGTTACTACCAACCGGCCCCGCGCTACTACGAAAGCCGTCGCTGGCACGACAATGATCGCGGGCGCTGGAATGGCCACCGTCGCGGCGGTTGGGATAACGACCATCGCGGTCGTGGCAACTACGACCGACACAGTGGACGCGGCGATCACAATGGGCGTGGTAACCGCTGGTAATCACCCGCAAATGAAAAGCGGCGCTTGAAGCGCCGCTTTTTTGTACCTGAGGATATCGTCAGGATGAAGACCAACTGTTAAGCGCACTAAATGACTTAAGGCCGCGGTCGCTTTGGCGCTTGAATCTGATGATCAGCGACTAGGGTCCGGTTTGATCGCTATATCAGGCACCGGCTTGTAGGACAGGCCGTAATCCACCAGTAATTCATCTCCCTTGCGAATGTCATTCAGCGCCACGTAGAAGGTCAGGTTTTTCCCCGCGGCGATGGTAATGACGTTATTCGACCTCCATGCCGGGCCATTGCCCAGTTGCGAGGTATTGATCAGGCTCAGGGTATTGCCCGTGTGCAGCGCACTCACTGAGCGATTGCCCGAACGTGTGCCGAACAAATAGGTCAGTACAGCCCGTGAACCTTGTTTGCGTATCTCCCGAAACAATGACGCTTCTGATTCGTGGAATTTGCCCGCGTACGGTCCAAGCACCTCAAATTTGGCAATATCGCGGCGCGCCCATACCGACGCGCCGCGATTGGGTCCACCGTCATCCAGGGCCGTGAGCACTTCCAGAGTCTGATCAAACCTCGCCTGATGCTGCCCTTCGGTACGCAACCAGTCTTTGATCGATTCCTTGATCTGGGTTGATACGTGTTGTTTGCTTGCGCTATCGAGACCGTCAAGCAGGCCACTCCAGTTGGCGATACGGATGTCATCAATCGGTCCCTCTACGGATAAGGTCCGGCTGATTGTCGGGTTTTGCGGGTCTTGCAGGATCGGCAATGTGTTGTCGGCTTGATGAGGCAACGACGAGGAAGCCCCAGGTTCAATCTTGATGGTGACTGGCAAGATGTCGGAAGAGGGGCCTGGAATTTCGTCGACACGCTCTGGCGCCTCGGCGGGCTTCTTCGGTTGCGGTGAGTCCAGCGAGACCGGCGCCGGGCGCTTTTGTGGCGCAATCGTTTCAGGGGTCTGGTCTTCAAAGCGTGGCAGGGTACTTTGCCCCACTCCTTCGAGACGTCTCAAGGCTGTGTCTTTTAACGTGCCGTCAATGTTGACGTAGCTCATCCATTGGCGGGGATCGAGTCCGTTCTGGCGCCCGAACGCGGTCACCGAGACGGTGTTGTCCGCAAGCCTGAAAAGCACGTCCCAGCGGCGTAAATGTTCGTCGGTAATTGCGTTGTAAGTATGGCCTGCAGCCTTGTGCATCAAGGCCTGCCCCCTTGGCCCCAGACCTCCATCGGCCCGGACATAACTGTAAAGTGTATTCGGATGAAGATGATGATGACCGGCAAAACCTTCCACGGTCATTGTGTCTCGCTCCTGCTGAGACATCTTCTGCCAGTCACGGACATGTGTTTCATCCGGCTGGTTGAAGGCCAGGTCGGCAGGACGGTCACGTACTGATATGCCGGTCGCGCTCAACTCGCCGTCAGGTTTCACGTAGTACTCAAATGTTTTCCGCGGCAGATTGTTCTGTCGGGCAAAGCCTGCGCGGGTGAGGCTCTGTCGCTCCGCTTGCGGTAACGCCAGCCAGTTCCGCAAATGTTCGGTAGTGATCCTTTGTTTGCGCAGTCTTGTGCTTTGTGCTCCGCTTTCGATACGCCGTAAGGCTGCGGTTCTGAGGGTTCCATCGACTTTGACTTTCGATTGCCATGTAGCAGGATTGAGTGAGTGCCGACGGACAAAATCTTCTGCCGTGAGGGTGTTGTCTTGCTGTCTGGAAAGCCCGTACCACTGACGCAAATGTTCATCGGTCAAAATGTTATAGGTGCCACCGGCCGCGCGGTGCAGTAGCGATTGTCCGGCTGGCCTCAAGCTTCCATTGGCGTACACATAGCCGGCAAAGGTCTCTGGTTGAAGATAATGATGACCGGAAAATCCTTGAATTGTGATGGTGTCACGCTCTTGCTGAGTCATGTTTTGCCAATCACGGACGTGCGTTTCGCTTGTCCGATTGAAGGTTTTGTCTGTCGGACGGTCGCGTACGAGTACGCCGGTTTCGCTCAATCGGCCGTCAGGCTTCACGTAGTACTCGAATGTTTTTCGCGGCAGATTATTCTGCAGTGCAAAGCCTTCTCGGGTTAGCTGCTGCTGTTCTGCTTGAGGCAGTGCCTCCCATCGCCGCAGGTGCTCGGCAGTGACCCTCTGGGTCTTGCCCTTCGGACTCTTGCCGGGCACCTCGATCTGCCGAATCACCTGCGCTTCTGCTTGCTGAAGCGAGACAGGCTGATCGATGTTTTGTCCCGCCTTATCGAGACGTTTGACAGCTTCCTCTGTCAGCGATCCATCTTGCTTGACGTGCTTCTGCCATATGAAGGGGTTGAGCTGATGTTGATGCATGAACTGCGTGGCTGTCATCGCGTTGTCCGGCTGCCTGAAGAGCGCATTCCACTGGTGCAGATAGTCATCTGTAAATGGGTTATAGGTACCCCCGGCCGCTCTGTGCAGCAGCACTTCGCCAGCCGGCCCCGGGCGACCGTCGGCCCTGACGTAACTTCTGAAGGTTGCCGGGTTCAGGTGATGCAGACCGGCAAATCCGCCCATGGTCATTACGTCACGGGCGTTCTGCGTCATTTTCTGCCATTCGCGGACATGCGCTTCGCTTGGCAGATTGAATGGCGTGTCAACGGGGCGGTCGCGCACCAGCACGCCCGTGGCGTTCAATTGGCCATCAGGCTTGACGTAATACTCAAATGTTTTGCGAGGTAGCAGATACTGTCGGGCGAAGCCGCTGCGAGTAACTTGTTGCTGTTGCGCCGTCGACAATCCTTCCCATATCCGCAAATGCAATGCGGTAATCTCCCGCCCAGCCCCTTGTGCGCCCAGTCGTTGCCACTGCTCATCCCGGAGATGCTGAATCAGCAATTCGGTTTGCCGGTTATTGTGATAGACCCGCGCCTGCACAATGCCGTCTTCCGTGCGAGTGATCTGTCTGACCTCGTACACCGCCGATTTACCGCTGCTATCGGTATGGCGTATGTGGGAGAGATGCCCATCGGCGGCAACATATACCCCTTGGCTGTTACGAGAGAGCCCGGTGATTGTGGACTCGGGCACACCGTAATGCCCGAACAGATCATGGCTCAGCTCGAGTAACTCATCGACGTGTGAAGTGATCACTCTGCCGGCGACCGCCTGGGTGACGACCGCGAAATCCTCGATCGGGCTGCCATAAGGTCGCATCGTGTTGGCATCAAATGAATACCATTGACCATTCTTCAACACGGCTGCGCCTTCCACAGTCTGGCCAGCCACTTTTATGGTGCCTGTTGCCGCCGCATCATATTGTGTGCTGACAGCTTTCAATACGTCGTAGCTGTCAGCGGCGCCCCTGAGCCGGTTGACGGCTTTGGCACCTCGGGAGAGTAGATGAGCGCCGCCGGTAGCGAGGAGTCTGGCCAGATTACCCAGGCCACCCACCGGGTTGAGCACCTCGATGGTGGCGACGCCGATAACATGAACGGTCTTCAGTGCCTTGGTCCCGGCGGAAAGAGCTGTCCTGCCGATCCTGATCAATTTTCCGGCAGTGGCGGCGCCCGCAGTGAGAAAACCGAATACATCCACTGTGAGATCAAATACCGCCTCGCCGTAGTTGCCCTTCTGAAAATTGACGATGGCGGACCTGAAGGGAATCAGGTTCAACAAAAACTCCCCTAGCGCCTTGGGCCGGTAATATTCGTCCATAGGCGTCTGCCCGCGTGCCAGCTCTTTGATTGTGGGGTCATCCAGATCAAGATGTTGTACAAAGGTATCGGCAATCGCACGGGACCGAGCGCTGTTGAAACTGTTCAAAAGTGATTCGCTGACAGTGCGTTCACGACCCAGCTCATTTGCCGCCTCACGGGGGACAAGCTCTCTGGTCGTAAAATATTTGTTGGCTTCCCTGGAATCCTGATGCTTTGCCTTGTGCGGGGCTATGCGTTCGATCGTGTCTTTATTGATGTTGATTTCATACGCGTGGAAGTGGCCGCTCAACTGCGTTCCAATGAGCAGTCCGGGCGCGTTCGGGCAGGGGGTATGGTTGAAAAAGCCATCTGACAAAAATGATCCTTGCTGGAAAAAGCTGATTTTTCCAAACTCGAAATTCTTTCGGTCCTCTCGTGGGAGCAGGGAGATCATGTGCCTGACCGTTGTATTGACAGCGGTTTTTTTAGCCTCGATGGCGCGCGTGAATTGCTGTTCGAAAGCCTCCCGCACGCCAAATGTCGGGTTACTGTTCAATGCCTCCAAGGGAATACGCGAGTCACTCGATGCCAGCGGCCGTGGATTCGGCAAATCCATCATCGCGTAATCCAGTAGCGAATGAATGCCACTAAAACCCGTCTGTCCACGCTCGCCACGATATGTATCTGTGTGGAGTGCCTTGACGTCGAAAAGCGGACCCAAATCGCCAAATCGCTCCATCAATATGGCCAGGGCAATGTCTTTTCGTGTCGGTAATTCCTTGTCCAGTATTCTGGCGGCAGCAAGCCGCTCATCCAGCTCCTGGTTAAATGTCGCTCTTATCGTTTCAAGTTGTCCGGCGGTGTAGCTGTCATCGTTTATTTTCAGGATGATTTCGTTGGCCACGGCCCAATCGAGTAACGCAGCTGTCTGAATGCGCTGGGTAGACGCAGGGTCTGCCAGGCGGGCACTTTGCGCCATGCTCATGACCTGGGCAAACGTCAAGCCGGGGACTTTGCCCGGTGTTTGAGCTTCGATGGCCATTGCTGCCATGGTCAGGTTGGCCCAAGCCAGACTGCCAACTTTCACATTCTGAGGAGTCTCTGCAATCAGAAACTGCGGGGCCAGCCTGGCCAACAAAAGGTACGCACCGGCTTTCGCCAAGTCAGCGCTGGTTCTACCTTCACGGCTTAAATGAGCAGCCAGTTCACCTGCAACTTCAGAGGCGTGCCGACCCCAATGCCGATCACTGGCCAGATCAAAGCCGGCTGTTTTGTGCCGATCAGGGGTTGTGATCGATTCGGGGTCCAGCTGCAGTGTGATGCCCGCCAGCAGGTAATCGATCGCACTGCTTGCGCTGTCAATGCCTTGCATTTTCTGTTGCAAAGCTCTGCCCATCAGTTGCCCTTGCGCACAGCCGAGCAGGGTTTCAAGTACCCGGGCAGGATCGTTCACGATGTTATCCGGGAGTGGGCAGCGATAGCGCAGAAACTCCAGCACACCGCCCTTGGTTTGCATCACCAGCGGCTGATCGCCCAAATGGTGCGCATGATTCATCGTGATCAGGCGCAAGCGCCGTTGTTCGTCTGGACTCAGTGGAATCGGCCAGGACAACGCCCCACCCGGATTACCCCGCGGTTGCCGGATGGCACTGCCGGTACCTGCGTTTGACGAGTCGATGTCGTCAGGTTCTGGCGTGGATTGATCGTCAAGGGGGAGCGGGTGAATCTGCGAAGGTGTGATTACGAGGGTATTGCCCGTCATGAGACTGTCCATAGTCAAAGAGTCGTCCTTGGGAAACGCGGGGGCGCTTCCAGCGTTCACGAGAGTAAAAACACTCCGTGAACAAACGCCATAAACCAAGTGTGAGACTTTGCGTACAGGTCAGATGAGCCCAGTGTCGCGCGGCCGGAGAGGATGTAAACGGACTTCCTGTCCAATCCGGCGATAGGCTCAGTAAACCCTCAAATCCGCCAACGGGTGCCGCACCGCTTTTTTATGCCCGTCGAAAAATCGTCCCATTAGCCTTCTCCTAGGGCATTCCCGGACGCTTCCTACAGTTTCATTTCCTTGCATTTGTTAGCGTTTGTTCCTGCCGATCGAGGTGAGCAAAACTCAGTTCATTAGCGGCGAATAAAAGGACGATGCCGCTATGAAACTTCTTGTGATTCACCAAAACTTTCCGGGCCAGTTCCGTCACGTGGTGCTGGCGGCGATTGACAGGCGTCACGAGGTTTTGGCGATAGGTCGGGATACGGCGCCGGGTATCGCAGAGGTGAAAATATATCGATACCGCGCCGCCAGCAGAGCAGCCGGCGCTATTCACCCCTATCTGATCCGTTACGAACAAGCGGTGACTGATGGAGAGAAAGTTTTTCAAATTCTGAGCCGACTGAAACATTCGGGTTATCGGCCGGACGTGATTCTTGCTCATCCCGGATGGGGGGAAACGCTCTTCGTCAAGGATGTCTATCCTGACACGCCGCTTATTCACTATTGCGAATATTACTATCGAGCGCAGGGCGCGGACTCTGGGTTCGACCCTGAATTCCCGCGAGCCACAAGAGAGTCATCAAGGCTGCGAGTGCTCAATTCGCTGCATCTTTTGAATCTCGAACAATGTGACATTGCCATTGCGCCTACGCGGTGGCAGCGCAATCTGTTTCCGGCCGCTTATCAGTCGGCCATTCGGGTTATTCACGAGGGCGTCATTCAAAGTTCTTGCTTGGCGAAAGTTGGGGCCGTCAGGTTGCCCAATGGCGTCGAGCTGAGAGCCGGGCAGCCGATCGTTACTTATGTCGCGAGGAATCTTGAGCCTTATCGCGGGTTTCACAGTTTTATGCGAGCGATCCCGCATATTCAGGCTGAGTGTCCCCATGCGCAGATAATCGTAGTGGGCGGTGATGACGTCAGTTATGGGTGTAAGCCGGTTGGCTATGCAAATTGGCGCAGCAGGATGCAGGCAGAGGTAAGTTTCGATCATTCCACCGTTCATTTCACTGGGAAGCTTCCTTACTGGACTTACCGCGCGATTCTGGACTGCTCAAAGATTCATGTTTATTTGACGTATCCGTTTGTTTTGTCGTGGTCGTTATTGGAGGCGATGGCGGCTGGGTGTGTGGTAGTAGCCTCAGATACGGCTCCGGTAAGGGAGGTGATCGTCGATGGTCACAATGGAATGCTGGTGGATTTCTTCGATCATCACGGTATCGCCAAACGTATTACCAAGGTTCTTGATTCCGTTGATGAGTACGACGGCCTGCGCAGCGCTGCGAAGTTGACGGCGAGCAGATTTGATGTGGAGTACGGCACGAAACACTACTTTGAGGTATTTGAAAACGCGATGTCCGGGCATCTCAAGAAACAGCCTGAAACTCAGTTTGACCGGGAGCTTTGAAATGCTCGGGATGTCGCGTAAGCAATGGGTTAAATGGTTTAAGAACTTGTTGAAATACGGCTTGTTTATTTATGTCTGTTACTGCGTGGTTGATTTTTATATCCGAAAAGAAGAAGTCGCTGAGGCAATGGCAATCTATTACGCGGATCAGGAGGCCTGTCAAAAGAAGCTGGCGAGCCTGAAACAGGTGCCCATACTGGGCGGCAGCTATGTGGATAAGGCTCTGGTCCCGGAGTTTTATGTGGGCATGCCTGAATTGGCGAATAAGAAAGCGTGTCTGGCCAATACGCTCAAGGGGCATTTCTGGTGGACCGGGACGGGCTTGCGCCGGTACCAGGATCAGAGCCTGAAGTCGATTCCTGAAAGTTGGCGTCTTTATAAACTGAACGCCGGGCTTTATACAAAAAAAGAAACCACCGAGCCTCATGAACGGGGCTATCGCCACATCAACTGGCCGGATGAGTTGATTGTGAAGTTGAAAAATTATCCGGGGTTAGAGATTTGGCTGGATGCTCCGCCGCCGCATTTCAAGAATGTGGATTCCGTCAGAACGTTTGTCATTACTGGCTGGCCGCGGCGTGATGGCACCCCTCGGTTGATAGACTGTGACGGTTTGATTCGCCCGGCTTCCGAGGAACAACTGACTGACGAGAAATTGGCAAGGCTCAGCAGAGCAGAATTGGAAAATCTGGATTTTGGCAAGTTGAACTTTTTCTGCACTGTCAATCTGGATAGCTTTGACTTTGCTGGGGGGCACGGCAGCGTAGACCTCGGTCTATCGTCACTACGCGAAGCACCTGAGATGCTCAAGTTTCTCAGTGATTATCTTTCACGCTCAGTTATTACAAGGAAGTAACGATGAGTTATGTTTTTAGCGATATGGAAAAAACAGCGATCTTTAACGCAGCCAGTATTTGCAAAGGTATGAGGCTTCTCTCAAAAAAAATTGAGTACGAGGCACTGGGAATAGCGGGGGCTAACTGCGCTCCCCTGTATCAAAAGCTATTCGATATTATTGGCGGAAGAGTTTCTGAGGTTACCGTTGTCGATAATGAAGCGGGAGAAATTCTGAAAAGTGCCAGGCTCTGGCTTGCCGTGGCCATTGATGCCAACGGTGGAAACGGTGCCTACTCCGCCCTGATTCGCGGTTATACGTCGCGGCAAGGTGAACTGAGATTGAATAAAATTTTCAGTGAAGAGCTGATGCAACTGTCATCGAATCAGGTCGCCGCCAATTTCATCAATACCTTGATCGACGGATCTCTCGCCGGCCGACTGGCACCCTGGACGGTGCCGTCCATTAGCCAGATTGCAGAGATTGATGCCAGTGCGATCGGCAAGGCACTGTTTAGTGAGGCTTGCGGAGAGAAAGATACAGCCGTGAGCCATAACGCCGGTTGGTCCGGGACAGTCGGGTTCAGCCTGCTGGGTGGAATGCCACCCTATGAAACCTGGAGATTAATCTCCGCTGGTGATGCGGAGCGGGAAGATGGCGGCCCACCAATTCAGGCACAAGCCAACAGGCTCGATGACTATAAAAATATTCTGTTCGCCATCGATTCATACAGTGTCGGCCTGCGAGCGGCGATCAGCAATTTCGGCATCAATCCATTGCAAAGTCTGCTTTCTGTCGTGCCGGAGCAAATCAATATCGCGCTCGCCAGTGGCAGCCTCAATCCCCTGATTCAGCATGTCGTGAAAGGCACGCCGGTTTCCGCCGTGGTCGACCTGATGTTGCGTTACGGCCAGAACGAATTTCTGGACATGTTCAAGCGCACCTACGACGGCGATTCAGCAGCGCCACCTACCACCGATGAAAGCTTCGCCACCAACGCTTACGCATTCTTCTCGGCATTTCCACCAGAGCAGTCCCAAAGCATCGTCACCCGATCAATAGGTGAATACGGAAACGCGAATTCATGGGCAAAACTGGCTGGCGAGTCGACACCCATCGGCCTGGCGCTGCGCAATTCCCTGAAGCAACTCAGTGAAATCGTCCTTGAGCGAGCTGACGATTACCCCGGACGCGGACTGGAGCTCTACGATCCGCTGACTGGCGAAGGTTTCATTACCGCGCAATGGCTTACCGATCGTGCGCAGATGTTGGCCCGTTTGATTGCCCGAACTCAGCGCTCGTTTGGAGAACACTCGCTGCAGAAGTTTTCCTACTCCGATCTCGCCTCAGCCAAACAGGTGCCGATGACCACGGGTGTGTTGAACTCGCTGGTCATGTTCGGTGATGACGGCGCGCGGTCTTTCGCGGGCGGTGCGAACACTGATCATCTTTATGGTGGCGCGGGCAATGACACGATCAACGGGCTGGCAGGTCACGATGTCATTGAGGGGGGACGCGGCAACGATTTGCTTGCCGGAGGCGACGGCAATGATGCGCTGCACGGAATGGCCGGTGATGATGTTCTGGTCGGAGGAAAGGGTAACGACTCTTTGATCGGTGGCGAGGGCAGCGACCGCTATGAGTTTTCCAGCGGTGATGGCATCGATGAAATCTTCGACGCCACCCCAAATGGGCAGCTATGGATCAACGGCTCGCCGATTCCTTCACTCAAACGTCGCGCCCCTTTGGGCAATATCTGGTCGACCGAGGATCAGGCCATCACCCTGACCCTCATCGAAGAACTCACTGAACCCACGCTCAACATCAAATATGGCCTGAACGATCTCGTCGTTATCAAGAACTTCCGCTCCGGGCTGCTTGGCATCCGACTTCCTGAATACCAAGGCCATACGGTCTCTGCTCCCGATCTGGTTCTCCAGGGCGACTGGAAAGCGAAGGATATCGACCCCAATGTTCCCGGTGATCAGTTCTCATACGATGAGCTGGGCAACGCCTTGCTATTGGCCAACGTAAAACAGAGAAACAAGGCCGATGTGCTTTACGGCTCTGCCAAGGACGACGTCATTCTCGGACTTGGCGGTTCTGATCGATTGTTCGGCAAGGATGGAAACGATCAATTGTTTGGGGATAAACAGACGACGCTCGAAAAAGCCATGGCCGCTGGCGACGTTAAAGGGAAAACAGCTCGAGGTGATTGGCTTGATGGAGGAGCAGGTCACGATTTGCTCATCGGTACGGCATCCCAAGACGTGCTTCTGGGCGGTAACGATCGGGATACGCTGATTGGAGGTGCGGGGGATGACATTTTATCAGGCGATGAAACGACCGGCGCGCTGGAGCAGAAATGGGGATTCAAACGCGTCGACGTTCTTATAGATGGTGGTGTCACCAGTCACCGAACTGTCTTTTCAAAGGCCTCCTTCAACAGTTCGACGCAGGGTGATAACGATGTTCTCTACGGCCAGGGCGGTCGTGATGTTCTCAATGGTGGATGGGGCGAGGACCTGCTTGATGGCGGAACTGAAGATGATCTTCTTTCGGGGGATGGTGGAAATGACACGCTGGCCGGAGGAAGCGGTAACGACACAATGATGGGCGATAACCTCGACTGGGGCGGTGGCCTGCAAAGCAAACACCATGGCAACGATGTATTGGACGGTGGCAGTGGCGATGATTGGCTCACTGGTAACGGTGGAGCCGATGCGATTTATGGTGGCTCAGGCAATGACACTCTCAAGGGGGATGACGATGTACTGAACGGCGTTGCCGGGGACGCCGCCCACTTTTTTGGAAATGACCTGCTGGACGGTGGTGCAGGAGACGACAAGCTCTGGGGCGGTGGGGCGGATGATCTGCTGCTCGGAGGTGAAGGTAACGACGCGCTGGCCGGGGATTATGCTGAGCATCCGGTTCGTTATCACGGCAATGATTTACTTGATGGTGGAGCGGGCGATGACACACTTCAGGGAATGGGTGGCTCCGATACCCTGATCGGTGGGGCAGGAGCTGACGCGCTGGATGGCGATGTGTCCAACCTGCAGTCAGGTGGAATCAACAATGATTACCTTCAAGGCGATGAAGGAAACGATACCCTTTTGGGCGGCTTGGGCGCCGACACGCTTTATGGCGGCGCTGATGATGACATTTTATCCGGCGACTACGAGCAGACAGCCGAGGCCGAACACGGCGCAGATTATCTGGACGGTGGATCAGGCAACGATACCTTGCTGGGCGGTGGTGGCAACGACACGTTATTGGGCGGGGAGGGCGTAGACCACCTTCGCGGCGATTCCGGCAATAACGTTTTTGATGGCGGTGCCGGTAACGACGTGCTGGAAGGCCGTGACGGCGCTGATGTTTACTACTTCGGCGCTGGCGATGGTCTGGATATTGTTACCGATGCCGGCGGCTGCAACATCATCAGGTTCGGCGCAGGCTTTTCCGCACAAAGTCTGAAAGCCGACATTATTGAAGTTGCCGTCGGCACGGTATTGCGGCTGGCCAACGGCGCGGGCGACGCGATACTCATCAAGAGTCACGAGCAGTGGAAGGATTCCACATTCAGTTTCAGCGATGGCGTTGTACTTGATTATGAGGATGTCCTGCGCAAAACATTGCCGCCGATAAAGGTGCCCGAGTCACCTGTACCGGAAGTTGTAACCGCCTCAGGAATCCAGCAAAGCAAAGTTGAAGATCCGGTTCAGCCAGACGATGTAACCATCGCGGCGCAACGCCCTGTGGCATCTGATCACCCCGTTGACTGGACTGAAAAATTCCTCGCGCAAATCAAATCCAAGCGCTACGCCCGCAAACACGCCACAGGTTTCACCTTGAGTGATCAAGGCGTCTGGGTTCGCAGTCATATCACGACTAGCGACACCGGTTACATCACTCACACCGAGCTGAGCGATGACGGCGTCGAAACGGGAACACTGTCTGACGCGCCGCCATGGATAAAGGTTGATGCAGGGCATGCCGTGGTCAGTGAAAGGCAGTCGAAAACCACAACCCGTGTCGAACATAAGCAGGTGAAAGCCGATGGGGCGATAGCCTCTTCGAGTCAGGCGCCTCGCTATTATCGATCCGGCTCGGCCAACGGCTTTTCATTCAATACCGGAGATGTATTGGTTGAAGACCGTAAGGAATCCGGCGCGCTTGAGGGCTGGTACATCTATCCGGCAGCAAGCTTCGGTTCGGGGGAAACGGTGCCCAAGGCGTTTCGCTGGGACGTCACAACTGAAACGATCAAACGCAAAATCGTCTCTGGCGACGATGCCGGCGGGCGAGTCAACGTCGAAGTGGAAAACGTTTTCCACGGCGGCGCGGGAGACGATCTGATTGTCGCTTATGCAGGCTCCCCACTTGACTACGGCACTGTCGGCGACAGAACACCGGGCGCGTTTTTATCCGCAGGTGCAGGTGACGATACCTTGCTGGGCTCCGAGGGCGCCGACTATCTGGTCAGCGGGGCAGGGGATGATTGGCTTTACGGTGAAGACGGTGCCGACACCTACATCGTGCAAGCGCACGCCGGAGCAACTACCACGATTGCGGATGTGCCGAACCCTGTTTTCCACCGAGCAGAAGTTGGCGCAGCGGGGTGGAAAGACAAGTACGGATTGATCGATCAGGACACGGTCGTCCTTCCAGCAGATGCGCAGCGCAATGCACTGCAATTGAGCTGGGGTGCTGCGCTGATAGAAACCACACATGTCGAGCTGGAACCCAACCCTGGTCGCGGGGCACACCGCAATCCGCCAAGAGCGAAAATGCTCCATCCGACACTCGATATCAATTGGGGTGGGATACAGAAAGTTCGCATCGTCCTGCCCCTCAACGGTGAACTTGAGGGGGCCGGGATTGAGCTCTTGAATTTCGCCGATGGGTCGGTCGTGAGTTTGAAGCAACTCTTGGAGTCAAGTCAGCTGGGCCCTGCGCCCGAGACTTTTCATACGGGTGTAGCCGTTAACAATTCAACGCGTTTTACGTCTCTGCGAGACGGACGGGCGCTGCCGTTAGTCGGTGGTCGAGGCAACGACACGATAAGCGGCGCGGGGGAAATCCGAGGCATGGAAGGGGATGACGTGCTCACGGGCAGCCCCGGTGATGATCTGCTGTTGGGTGGGCCGGGCAATGACACGCTGACCGGCGGCGCCGGAAATGATATCTACCGATACGATGGCCTCGGCAGGGACGTGATCATCAATCGCGGAGACGGCCTTGACGGGATCGACTTTTCCGAACGCAGGCTGACGATCGACAGCTTGAAGTTTCACCGTGAGCGCGATGATCTGGTGATCGTGGTGGATTACGGCATGGCACCGAAAATCCGGGTTTCCAATCATTTTGCCGCAGGCGAAAGCGCAATCGGCTTCATAAGAGCCAGCGAAGGAACAGCGACTCAAGACTACAGCGCGATGCAGATTGCTGAACGTCTGCACCCGCTTCCGCCATTGAGGGATGTCGAAGACATTTTGATAAAGGGCGACGAAGAAGCGCAGCGGGCGATGACGGAGATCATTCAGTTTTACGAGCTGAATGTCTGAGTCGTATGGCGACTGATTGAGCCAGCTCGCGATGGGAATCCAGTCGTCATCGCGAGCATCGCGTCAGTTCAATACTGCGTCAAATCCGCCAACGGATGCCGCCCCTCCCAAACCTTGTGAAAGTGCGCGTCAACCACCGCATCCGGCACATTGTTGATATCCGGCCAGTGCCAGTGCGGCTTTTGATCCTTGTCGATCAACCGCGCGCGAACCCCTTCGCTGAACTCCGGATGCCGGCAGCAATTGAGGCTCAGGGTGTACTCCATCTGAAAGACTTCGGCCAACGACATGTGCCGGGCGCGGATGATCTGTTCCCAGACCAGATGCGCGGTCAGCGGCGAGCCTTCGCTCATGGTTTTCGCTGCCCGGGCAAGCAACGGATCGCTGCTGTCGCGCTGCAGGCTGATGGCTTTCCAGGCGCAGGCCACATCGCTGACGTCGAGCAGTTCGTCGATCTGCTGCCGCCGTGGCAGCCACTGCGCCTCGGGCAACTGCGCCACGGCTTCCTGCTGCAGGGCCTTGAGCAGGCTGTTGAGTTGCATGTCGGTCTGTTCCTGCCAATTCAGTTGCAACAGGCCTTCGATCAGTTGCGGCTGTTGTTCGTCGAGCAGGAAGCGATCGGCCAGATCCAGATCGATCGCATCACGGCCGTTCATGTGCGCACCGGTCAGGCCCAGAAACAAGCCGAGCTTGCCCGGCAGCCGGGCGAGAAACCAACTGGCGCCGACGTCCGGATACAGACCAATGGTGATTTCCGGCATGGCCAAACGACTGCTCGGCGTGACGATCCGCGTACTCGCGCCTTGCAGCAAGCCCATGCCGCCGCCGAGCACGTAACCATGGCCCCAGCAGATCAGCGGTTTCGGATAGGTGTGCAGGCTGTAATCCAGACGATATTCTGCGCTGAAAAACTGCGCGGCCAGCGGGGGTACCTCGCCGGGGTGAGCACGACAGGCCTCGACCAGGCTGCGCACCTCGCCGCCGGCGCAGAAGGCCTTGGCGCCGTTGCCGCGCAGCAGCACGCAGACGATTTGCGGATCCTTGGCCCAGGCGTTCAGTTTGTCGCTGAGGGCGTTGATCATCGACAGCGATAGCGCGTTCAGCGATTGTTCAGCATCCAGGCTGGCGATACCGATGCGGGCGCCGTCGGTGCCGGTGAGTTCTTCGAAGTGCAGATTCATCGTGACCTCGATCGGGAATTTGAACGATCAGTATGATCGTTGTGTGGGAAAGTGCCGGATCTGCGTCAGATCAATTGACAAGCGTGGTCGGCTTTCCTAGGGTTCGCCCCATTGTTTTTGCCGGGTATGACCATGACTGCTGACGACCGTATCAAACTCGAACCGAGCTGGAAGGAGGCACTGCGTGCTGAATTCGACCAGCCTTACATGGCAGAGTTGCGCCAGTTTCTGCAGCAGGAGCGGGCGGCCGGCAAGGAAATCTATCCGCCGGGGCCGATGATTTTCAATGCCTTGAACTCGACGCCACTGGATAAAGTGAAGGTGGTAATCCTCGGCCAGGACCCGTATCACGGCCCGGGGCAGGCCCACGGTTTGTGCTTCTCGGTGCAACCGGGCGTGCCGGCACCGCCGTCGCTGGTCAACATCTATAAAGAGTTGAAGCGCGACCTCAACATCGACATTCCCAATCACGGCTACCTGCAGAGCTGGGCCGATCAGGGCGTGCTGATGATCAACACGACCATGACCGTAGAGCGCGCCAACGCCAATGCGCACAAGGACAAGGGCTGGCAGTTTTTTACTGATCGGATCATTGAACTGGTCAGCGAGCGCCAGCCGCATCTGGTGTTCATGCTCTGGGGCGCCCATGCGCAGAGCAAGCAGAAGCTGATCGACGCGACCAAGCATCTGGTGCTGACGTCGGTGCATCCGTCGCCGTTGTCGGCTTATCGCGGGTTTTTGGGTTGTGGGCACTTTAGCCGCACCAACAAGTTTCTTGAGCAGAATGGCGAGACGCCGATCGAGTGGCGTTTGCCGCCGATCTAAAAAGCATCGCGAGCAGGCTCACTCCTACAGTTGAAATGCGCTCCCCTGTAGGAGTGAGCCTGCTCGCGATGGGGGCAACTCGGTCTTACTCCGGATTACGATTCCAGTATTTGAACAATGGCTCCGCCAGAAACAGCACAAACAGTAACCGCATCACCTGCATCGCTGTCACCAGCGGCACAGACAGTTGCAGCGTCTCCGCCGTCAGGCTCATTTCGGCGATGCCGCCAGGCATCATGCCCAGCGTCAGTGAACGCAGATCCAGATGAGTGAGCGCGCTCAAGCCCAACGCCGCCAGTGAGGCGATCAACATGGTCAACGCCGTGCCAATCAACGTCCGCCCCATAAAGGATGGCGCGCGACGGAAAAACTGCCGATTGAAGTGGCAACCCAAACCGCTGCCAATCAACCACTGGCCAATCTGACTGCCGCCATTGGGCAAGCCAATGTGCAGATCCCAGCCAATGCTCACCGCCGCACTCACCAGCAACGGCCCGAACAACCACGGATTGGGTTGACGCAAACGCTGCCAGAGCCACGCAAGCAAACCACCTGCCGGAAACAAAATCGCCAGCCAGCGCCAATCGACGCTGCCGGCATGAGAAATCGGTGTGCCATCGCCAAGCAAATACTTGAACGCCGCCGGCACGCACAACACCACCACCAGCACGCGCAAACTCTGCCCCGCCGCAACATGACTGAGCATCGCGCCGTTGCGCGCGCCGAGGTTGACCATCTCCCCGGACCCCCCCGGCATGCTGGAAAAAAACGCCGTGGCGCGATCCTCGCCAGTACGGCGCATCAACCACACACCGACCACCGCCGACAGGCTGGTGACCAGCGCGCCGAAGAAGATCAATCCGAAATGACTGAGCACCTGTTCCATCACCACCGGGGTGAAGTGCAGGCCGATGCCAATGCCGACAATCCACTGGCCGCACTTGCGGCCGCCAGGGATTTCCGTGAGTTGCCACGGGGTCAGGCAGCGCACGAGGATGATCGCCAGCAACGAGCCGACCATCCACGGCAGTGGCCAGCCGATCTGACTGGCGAGATAACCGCCGAGCAGACCGACCAGCGGGGTTCCCCACCAGGATTTCAGTGAGGCGCGATCAAACATCGGCGATGGCGCGACGCGCGACCGAACGTTTGCGCCAGATGCGCAGCAGCGGCATCAGCAGCATGATCGCGGTCAGCACCCAGACACCGAAGGTGATCGGGCTCGACCAGAGGATCTCCAGCGCACCGTTGGAAATCGACAGTGCACGACGCAGGTTCTGCTCCATCAGACCACCGAGGATGAAGCCCAGCAGCACTGGCGACAACGGGAAGTCGAGTTTGCGCAGGATGTAGCCGAAGATACCGATGCCGACCATCAGGAACAGGTCGAACGTGGTGGCGTGCACCGCGTAGACGCCGATCCCGGTAATGATCGCGATCACCGGCACCAGTGCCCAGTTCGGCACCGCGAGGATGCGGGTGAAGATGCGGATCATCGGGATGTTGAGGATCACCAGCATGATGTTGGCGATGAACAACGAGGCGATCAGGCCCCAGACGATGTCCGGTTGTTGCTGGAACAGCAGCGGGCCCGGGGTGATGTTGTACAGCGACAGCGCGCCGATCATCACCGCCGTGGTGCCCGAACCTGGCACGCCCAGCGTCAGCATTGGCACCAGCGCACCGCAGGCCGACGCGCCAATGGCGGTTTCCGGCGCGGCGAGGCCACGGGCATCACCCTGACCGAATTTGCCGCTGGCGCCGGCGATGCGTTTTTCGGTCATGTAGGCCACGGCACTGGCCAGCGTCGCGCCGGCACCCGGCAATACGCCCATGATGAAACCGAGCAGGCCGCAACGGATGTTCACCACGAACACCGAAGACGCTTCCTTGAAGTTGAACATCATCCGGCCGGTAGCTTTCACTGCTTCCTGGCCGCGATGGGTTTTCTCCAGCAGCAACAGAATTTCACTGACCGAGAACAGGCCCAACACCAGCACGACGAATTGAATGCCGTCAGTCAGGTGAATGTTGTCACCGGTAAAGCGGTAAACGCCGCTGTTGGCGTCGATGCCGACGCTCGACAGGAACAGGCCGATCAACGCCGCGATAAAGGTTTTCAACGGTCGATCACCGGCCATGCCGCCGAGACAGACAATCGCAAACACCATCAGCACGAAGTATTCCGCCGGCCCAAAGGCAATCGCCCATTTCGCCAGCAGCGGCGCGAACAACACCATGCCGCAGGTGGCGATAAACGCGCCGATAAACGAACTCCACGCCGACAGCGACAGCGCTACACCGGCCAGACCTTTGCGGGCCATCGGGTAGCCGTCGAGGGTGGTCATCACGGTCGACGCTTCGCCCGGAATGTTCAGCAGAATCGAGCTGATCCGCCCGCCGTATTCGCAGCCCAGATATACCGCCGCGAGCAGGATCAACGCCGACTCCGGCGGTAGGCCGAGGGCGAAGGCAATCGGAATCAGCAGTGCCACGCCGTTGATCGGACCGAGGCCCGGCAGCAGGCCGACGACAGTGCCGATCAGTGTGCCAGTCAGGGCCGTGACCAGGTTGTACGGGCTCAGCGCGACGCCGAAGCCTTGACCCAAATAACCGAGGGTATCCATATCAGTTCTCCAGCACGTCGAGCAGGCCAAGGGGCAGCGGAACGTCCATCACACGGTCGAACAGCAGGTACAGACCGATGGCCATCAGCGTCGTCACCACGATGCTCGGCATCCAGCGACCGCCATACAGGCGCGCCATCGGAATGCCGATGAGGATGCTGCTGAGGATGAAACCCAGCGGTTCGAAGAGGCCGGCGAACACCAGCAGCAGTGCGACGCAAATGGCGATCTTGGTCAGGGTTTCGCGATCCAGTGGCGGCTCGTCTTCACTGTGTTTGATCGGCGCCGGACGAAACACCATGTACAGCAGCGCCGCGCCCATCAGGCCGAGCATCAGCAGAGGGAAGGCGCGCGGGCCCACCGGTTCGTAGGAAAAAGCCGCTTGGTACGGCCACGCCATCAGTGCCAGGCCGGCGCAAACCAGCAACAACACGGAGGCGAAAATGCGTTGAATAAGCATGGGAGCTCCTGTGCTGCGTCCCCGTCAGCGGGAACGCAGCCGCTAGACAGGGACGATCACTGGATCAGGCCGAACTCTTTGGCCAGCACTTTGTAGTCCGCGACCTGCTTCTTCACGTAGGTGTCCAGTTCCGGGCCAGTCATGGCGAACGGGAACAGTTCACGCTGATCGCGCAGCTTGGCGAATTCCGGCGAGGCCAGCAGTTTGTCGAACGAGTCTTTCCACCAGGCGTAATCTTCGTCGCTGACTTTTGGCCCCAGGTAGAAGCCGCGCACCACCGGCCAGACGATGTCGTAGCCTTGCTCGCGCGCGGTCGGGATGTCTTTCATTTCCGGCTCGTCGAGACGCTTGTCGGCGAACACTGCGAGCAGACGCATGTCACCGCTCTGGATGTGCGGCATGGAGTCGGAGATGTCGGTACTGCCGACCTGGATGTGTCCGCCGAGCAGGGCGGTAGCGATTTCGCCGCCACCTTCGAGGGCGACGTAACGCAGGTCACGCGGGTTGATCCCGGCAGCCTTGGCGATCAGGGCGGTTTGCATCCAGTCCTGGCTGCCGACGGTGCCGCCGGAACCGATCACTACCGAGCTTGGATCTTTCTTCAGAGCCTGAACGAGATCGTCGAGGGTCTTGTAGGGCGAATCGCTTTTCACCGCGATGGCGCCGTAGCTGGTGCCAACCGCTGCCAGCCAGCGCACGTTGGTTTCATCGAAACGCCCGAACTTGCCTTGGGCCAGGTTCAGCAACGAACCGCTCGACCACGCCACCAGCGTGCCGGCATCGGCAGGGCGCTGAGCGACCACGGCGTTGTACGCCACCGCGCCGACACCGCCGGGCATGTAGGTGACGCGCATCGGTTTGGTCAGCAGTTTTTCGTTGACCAGTGCGCTCTGCACCAGTTTGCAGGTCAGGTCGAAACCACCGCCGGGGGAGGCCGGGGCGATACATTCCGGACGTTTCGGTTCAGCCATCAGTTGGCCGGCAAACAGGATGCAACTGGCGGCCAGTGCAACTTTACGCAGTGACAGGTTCATTCGATTCTCCACGGGCATTGTTGTTATTCGACGTGTTTTTCTTCAGCCGGCCATTACCACAACGCAACGCTGTAGCTCACCAGCAAACGCACTTCGTCTGCATCGCGAGCCGAGTAGTTGGAGCGGTAAGTGGCATTACGCAAACGCACGGCGACATCCTTCAAGGCGCCGCTTTGTACTACATATTTGATCTCGGTGTTGCGTTCCCACTCTTTGCCTTCTTCGCCGTTCTTGAGCTTGATGTTGTCACCGCTCAAGTAGCGGCTCATGAAGCTCAGGCCTGGAATGCCGAGCTTGGCGAAGTCAAAGTCGTAGCGAGCCTGCCAGGAGCGTTCTTCTGCGCCGGCGAAATCGTTGATCTGCACGAAGTTGACCAGATACGGGTCGCTGCCATCGACATACGGGAAGGCGCTGTCGCCGGACATGTGCTGATAACCGGCGCTGAACTTGTGCCCGCTCAGCGCATAGCTGACCAGGCCGTTGAGCGAGCGGTTGTCGATCTCGCCGCCACGGGCTGCGCCCTGATCATCACTGACGGCGAAACGCAGGTCAGTGGCAAACGTGCCCGGGCCCATCGGCCGCGAGGCGACCAGACCGAAGAAGTGCTGGTTATAGACTTCGTCGAGTTGAGCGAAGTGGTAACTGCCGGTGATCTTGTCGGTGAACTTGTAATCCACGCCGCCAAAATCGAAGTGCTTGCCGGCGGCGGTGCCGGCAAAACGGCTGTTCTTGTTATTGAGGGCGATGTCCTCGAAATCGGTGCTGTCGCGATCCTTGGCTTTCTCCAGACGGCCACCGGTGAAGGTCAGGTTCTTGATCTCTTTGGAGGTCAGTAAACCGCCTTCAAAGGTCTGCGGCAGAATGCGCCCATCGTTCGGTTTGAGGATCGGCAGTTCAGGAATCAGGCTGCCGATTTTAAGTTCCGTGGCAGAGATTTTCACTTTGCCGGTCAGGCCGACTTTCGAGTATTCGTCAGCCGCGCGCCCATCATCGTGGGTCGGCAGCAGGCCGGTGCCGGTGCGGTCCGGACTCGAATCAAGTTTTACCCCAAGCATGCCTAACGCATCGACACCGAACCCGACGGTGCCATCGGTGTATCCCGATTGCAGATTGAGCATGAAGCCTTGAGCCCATTCGTCACGCTTGGACTGCTGGGCACTGGTGCCATCGCGAAAGTCGCGGTTGAAATACATGTTGCGGGTTTCGAAGGTGGCGCTGCTGTCTTCAATGAAGTCGGCAAAACTCAACGGCGAAAAACCGGCAAGAGCGGCGGCACTGACGAGGGCGGTGTGGCTGAAACGGGAAGGGCGAACAGGCGTGGACGCCTGAGGCTGCATGGACGGCATGCGGGTGTACTCCGTTTATTGTTCTTATTGGTCGAAAACGCTTCGAGGCGTTTTTCGTTGCGCTGTGTGGCATCAGCGACGGCAGTCGGAACTGTCCGTGGGCCGACTCTAACCAGCTAACCTTTCGCTAACCTTTCAGCAGACTTTCAAGGTTTTCGGGCTTCACAGCGGCGGTTGCGGCTGTAAACTCCGCGGCAAAGCGTGGCGTTGGCCATCACTCAATGAGGTAAAAATCCATGCGTGTTCTGCTCGTCGAAGACCATCTGCAATTGGCCGAAAGCGTTGCGCAGGCGCTCAAGAGCACCGGTCTGACCGTGGATGTGTTGCACGATGGCGTGGCCGCCGATCTGGCGCTGGGCAGTGAGGAATATGCCGTGGCGATCCTCGATGTCGGCCTGCCACGCATGGACGGTTTCGAGGTCCTCGCGCGGTTGCGCGCACGTGGAAAAAATCTGCCGGTGTTGATGCTGACGGCGCGTAGCGATGTGAAGGATCGCGTCCACGGCCTCAATCTGGGCGCCGACGATTACCTCGCCAAACCGTTCGAACTGACCGAACTGGAAGCGCGGGTCAAAGCCTTGCTGCGTCGCAGTGTGCTCGGTGGCGAACGCCAGCAGCGCTGTGGCGTGCTGGCCTACGACCTCGACACCCGACGTTTCACCCTTGGCGAAGAATTGCTGACGTTGACGTCCCGCGAGCAAGCGGTGCTGGAAGCGCTGATTGCCCGGCCGGGGCGGGTGATGAGCAAGGAGCAACTGGCCTCCCAGGTGTTCGGTCTCGACGAAGAGGCCAGCCCCGATGCCATCGAAATCTACGTGCACCGCTTGCGCAAGAAACTTGACGGCCAACCGGTGGCGATCGTGACGTTCCGTGGTCTGGGGTATCTACTGGAAAGCCGCGATGCATAAGCCCAGCAGCCTGCGCTGGCGCTTGCTGTGGAACCTTGCATTGCTGCTGGTGGTGCTGATGCTCGCCAGCGGCTTGAGTGCCTACTGGAATGGTCGCGAAGCCGCCGACACCGCCTACGACCGCACGCTGCTGGCCTCGGCGCGAACCATCGCCGCAGGCCTGTCGCAACGTGACGGCACATTGAGCGCCGATGTGCCTTACGTGGCACTCGACACTTTCGCTTATGACAGCGCCGGGCGGATTTACTATCAGGTCAATGACATCCATCAGAAGCTGATTTCCGGCTATGAAAACCTGCCCGGGCCGCCACCGGGGACACCACGCACCGACAGTTACCCCGCGTTGGCGCGCTTCTATAACGCCACCTACAAAGGGCAAAACGTGCGCGTGGTCAGCCTGCTTAAAGCAGTGACCGAACCGAACATGAACGGCATGGCGGAAATCCGCGTCGCCGAAACCGATGAGGCACGGGTGAGCATGGCGCGCAGTCTGGCCGCCGATACCTTGCTGCGCCTGGGTATGTTGGCGATCGGTGCGTTGTTGTTGGTCTGGTTCGCGGTCAGTGCGGCACTGCGCCCATTGGAGCGCCTGCGCACGGCGGTGGAAGAGCGTCAGCCCGACGACTTGCGTCCGTTGCCATTGGTCGAAGTGCAGCATGAACTATGGCCGCTGGTGCGTGGACTTAACCATTTCACCGAGCGCCTGCGTGGGCAGTTTGAACGGCAGGCGCAGTTCATCGCCGATGCGGCCCATGAGTTGCGTACGCCTTTGGCAGCGCTGAAGGCGCGGCTTGAGTTGGGCCTGCGCTCCAACGATGCGGAAGTCTGGCGTTCGACGCTGGAGTCTTCGGCACAAAGCACTGATCGCCTGACTCATCTGGCCAATCAGTTGCTGTCGCTGGCACGCGTTGAAAACGGCGCCCGAGCGATTGCCGAGGGCGGCGCGCAGTTGCTCGATCTGAGTCAGTTGGCCCGGGAACTTGGCATGGCCATGGCACCGCTGGCGCACAAACGCGGGGTGGCGCTGGCGCTGGAGGCGGACGAACCGGTCTGGCTGCGCGGTGAGCCGACGTTGCTGAACGAGTTGCTGAGCAATCTGGTGGACAACGCCTTGGCGCACACCCCACCGGGCGGCAACGTGATTCTACGGGTGACCGCGCCGGCGGTACTTGAGGTTGAAGATGACGGGCCGGGTATTCCGCTGGAGGATCGCGATCGCGTGTTCGAGCGGTTCTACCGACGTAATCAGCAGGTGGCGGGCTCAGGGCTGGGGCTGGCAATCGTCGGTGAGATCTGTCGAGCGCATCTGGCCCAGATCAGCTTGCATGATGGCGAGCAGGCGGGGTTGAAGGTGCGGGTCAGTTTTATAGCCGGGTGATTGTGGTGGTTTTGCTGGCCCCTTCGCGAGCAGGCTCGCTCCCACTCTGGAATGCATTTTCCTGTGGGAGCGAGCCTGCTCACGAAGGGCGCGCCTCGGTCTCGGATCAGTAAAACATCGTCCGCGACTCTTCCAGATCCGCGCACAGTTCCTTGTTCTCCTGGTCGATCCCAAGCTTCCTGAACGCCGGAACTGTCATTGGATCAATCCGCGCAAACGGATGATCAGTGTCCTTGTGGCAATACAGGCTCGCCACTTGCACCAGATCGACGTAATCGATGGCCGTCGAATCGCGCTTGAAGTCCTGATAGCGCCCCGGCAACTCCACCAGACGTTCCGGAAACTCCCAGACCCGCAGGAGCTTGTCGCCCAGCAACGGATGAATGTGATCGATCACATGGTTGAGGCTGACCGGATCCGACAGCAGCTCATAGTGATCTTCGGCGTAGGTCAGAATCGGCAACACGCCGATCTGATGCACCAGCCCGCCGAGCGCTGCCTGATCGGGTTTGAGTTGTGTGTAGCGGCGGCACAACGCGTAACTGACCCCGGCAATTTCCAGGCTCTTGCGCCAGACTTCGCGCATCTTCTGTTCGACCACTTCGGAGCGGGCGTGGAAGATCTGCTCCATTACCAGACCGATCGCCAGGTTGCTGCTGTAGTTGATGCCCAGCCGGGTGATGGCGGTGTGCAGGTCGGTGACTTCCTGTGCGGCGCGCAGCAGCGGGCTGTTGACCACTTTGATCAGGCGCGCTGACAGCGCCGTGTCCCGGCCGATGACTTTGCTCAGGTCGCTGACGCTGATTTCCGGGTCTTCAGCGGCCTTGCGAATCTGCAGGGCCACTTCCGGCAACGTGGGCAGAACCAGGTCATCGTTATCGATGGCCTCAACCAAATCCTGTTGGACTTTTTCCGCCAGTTCGCTCATTTAAACTCTCTAGGGTGTTGCAACAAATGCTGCGATCAGCGCTGGATTTCGCGGTCGCGATCCAGTTCGTAAGGCAGGTCGAGCAGATGCAGCGCGGGACCTTCGAGGGTGCCCAGATGCAAATCACCGGCTTCGGCAGCTTCGGCCTGCAGCACCGCCAGGAGTTCAATGTTTTGCCCGGCCTTGGCGGCCAGCACCACTTCGCCGATGGAGCTGTTGTGGCTTGGTGCAAACAGTTGTGTGCCAGGTTCTGGCAGGTCAGCAGCGTCCAGGCTCAAGCGGTACAGACGACGCTTGAGTTTGCCCAGGTACTGCATGCGCGCGACGATTTCCTGGCCGGTGTAGCAGCCTTTCTTGAAACTCACGCCGCCAACGGCTTGCAGGTTGAGCATTTGCGGGATGAACAGCTCGCGGGTACTTGGCATGACCTGACCGATACCGGCACGGATCTGGCCCAGCAGCCATTGATTCAGCTCGGCTTCAGGCAGGGCTGCGGACAATTTGGCTTTGATCGCGTCAGCCTGATTGGCCGGTGCCCAGAGTTCGGCGCGATCCGGCGAGACGCGAATCGCGATCAGACCCTCATTACGCACAACGCTGTCGGTTTCCTCCGGCAGGTCCAGACCGAGGCTGGTCAAGGCGTTATCGCCATGCTCCAGGCCAAAACGTACCCAAGCGGCACTTTCGTCGGTCAGTTTCGATTTGGAGAACACCGCGTATTTTTTCAGGTCCGCCAGTTGCGGCTCCAGCAGCTCGCTGGCCATCGCCAGAACCACGCCGTCACCTTCGAGCAGAATGCGGAAGCTCGACTGCATCCGGCCTTTCTGCGTGCAGCGGGCGCCGAGGCTGGCGCGAGTGTCGCTGAGGTAATTGAGGTTGCAGGTCAACTGGCCTTGCAGGAATTTTCCGGCATCCGCGCCGCGAACCGCGAGAACGCCTTCATGAGACAGGGTGCAGAAAAAAGCAGAATCGGCCATGGGTCATCGCAGGGTAAATAGACTGGGGCACATCATAAGGGCGCGTTGTTGAAATGGGTAGTTGATAAAGGATCGGTGGTCCCCGACCAAAGCCGACTGTGCGACCTGTCTCGGGGCTGTATACTTGCCGCCAAATTTGAGGAGGGCTCCATGGTCGAACAAGTTGAACTGAATCGCCTCTTTTGGCACAGCCGTCGCGGCATGCTTGAGCTTGACGTGTTGCTGGTGCCGTTCGTGCAGGAGGTTTACGCGACGTTGAACCAGGTGGATCGCGATCTGTATGTCCGTCTGCTGACGTGCGAGGATCAGGACATGTTCGGTTGGTTCATGGAGCGCAGCGAGTCTGAAGATCCGGAACTGCAGCGCATGGTTCGCATGATCCTGGACCGTGTCCAGCCCAAGTAACACGTTCGAATGCCGCTGGCATGCCTCACGGCAGTTGCTGGCGGCGTATCTGCTGGCCCAGGCGTTCGCACTGGGTGCATTGTTTCTGCTATCGATTCCACTCTGGGCCAGTCTGCTCGGGGCTTTCGCCTGCCTGCTTCATGGCGTCTGGGTGTTGCCTCGGCAGATTCTGCTGAATCACCGTCGGGCTTTTCGCGGATTGCGCCGGGACGTCGATGGCTGGCAGTTGTGGAATCAGGCTGATGGTTGGCAGTCGGTGCAGTTGCGCCAGGACAGCCTCGCGCTGCCATTGATCGTGGTTCTGCGTTTTCGCCTGCGCGGCGAGTGGCGGGTCAGATCGATCTGTGTGCCCCGGGACTCGCAGGCGGCGGATCTGCACCGACGCCTGCGAGTACGGCTCAAGTTCAGCCGGCGTAGGTGGGCGGCACCAGAATAGTGTCGAGTGCCTCGGGCAGCAGATCAGGATAGTCGAGGGTGTAATGCAGGCCGCGACTCTCCTTGCGTTCCATGGCTGAGCAGATCATCAGTTCGGCGACTTGCGCCAGATTGCGCAACTCGATCAGATCGCGGCTGACTTTATAGTTGCTGTAGAACTCGTCGATCTCGTCCAGTAGCAGGCGCACACGGTGTTGCGCCCGTTGCAGGCGCTTGTTGGTGCGCACGATACCGACGTAGTCCCACATGAACCGCCGCAGTTCATCCCAGTTGTGCGCGATGATCACATCCTCGTCCGAGTCGGTGACCTGGCTGGCGTCCCAGACGGGCAGGGCGTTTGGCGCGGTGATATCGTCCAGTTGCGCGAGAATGTCGGCTGCTGCCGAACGGGCATAGACGAAACATTCCAGCAGCGAATTACTGGCCATGCGGTTGGCTCCGTGCAGGCCGGTGAAACTCGTTTCGCCAATCGCGTACAGGCCCGGCACGTCGGTGCGGCCATGTTGATCGACCATCACGCCACCGCAGGTGTAGTGCGCCGCCGGTACGACGGGAATTGGTTGTTTGGTGATGTCGATGCCAAATCCGAGGCAGCGCTCATAAACAGTGGGGAAGTGCGTCTTGATGAAGTCTTCGGGCTTGTGGCTGATGTCGAGATAGACGCAGTCGACACCCAGGCGCTTCATTTCGTGGTCGATGGCCCGGGCGACGATGTCGCGCGGTGCCAGTTCGGCGCGTTTGTCGAAGCGAGACATGAAGCGTTCGCCATTGGGCAACTTCAAATGCGCGCCTTCGCCACGCAGGGCTTCGGTGATCAGAAAACTCTTGGCCTGCGGGTGATACAGGCAGGTCGGGTGGAACTGGTTGAATTCCAGGTTCGCCACCCGGCAACCCGAACGCCAGGCCATGGCGATGCCATCACCGCAAGCGCCGTCGGGGTTGCTGGTATAGAGGTAGACCTTGGCGGCACCGCCGGAGGCCAGAATCACGAAGCGTGCACCGTAGGTGTCGACTTCGCCGGTTTTTCGATTGAGTACGTAGGCGCCGAGGCAGCGCTCGCCGTCCATGCCCAAACGTCGTTCGGTGATCAGATCGACAGCAACCCGCTGCTCCAGGAGCTCGATGTTCGAACGCTCTTTGGCCTGGGCCAGCAAGGTTTTGAAAATGGCCGCGCCGGTAGCATCAGCGGCGTGGATGATGCGCCGATGGCTGTGGCCGCCCTCTCGGGTCAAATGGAACTCGAACCCGCCGTCTTCAGTACCTGACTGATCGTCGCGGGTGAAGGGGACGCCTTGATCGATCAGCCACTGGATGGCTTCGCGGCTGTGCTCCACAGTGAAGCGCACGGCGTCTTCATGGCACAGCCCGCCGCCGGCGTTCAGGGTGTCGTCTACATGGGATTCGACAGTATCAGTGTCATCGAGCACGGCGGCGACGCCACCCTGGGCCCAGAAAGTTGAACCGTTGGCGAGATCGCCTTTGCTCAATACGGCAATGCGCAAATGACCTGGCAGGGTCAGCGCGAGACTCAAACCGGCAGCACCGCTGCCTATGACCAGAACATCGTGTTGGAATTGTTGGCTCATTACAGGATTCCGCTCAAAGCGACCCGGGTCGGGGGTGGTGCAAGACCGCTGGATCGGCGAGTCAAGACAGCCACACAGCCCACTAGTATATAGAGGGGGGGGACGGCACAATAGCCGGGCCGATATGGCATTGTGAAACTACTGTGACGGGAAAAAGGTGTGCTTCGTCGGAAGTTTTTTTTCCCTGTTTGGGGGAAAGGCGACTGTATCGGCGCTGAAACAGACGTTTTCTGCACAGAGTCGCCCAATGTCGGGTGGCGACGGCTATAAATAATTGGAACTTTTGCCAAAGGCCCAAGATCAATAGTCGGTGCCAGAGATAAGGGACAGTGTCGGCTTCAGTGCGGAATCCGCGGTTGGATTCCTGCCGGCGAAACCGATGACAAGATTATTCGCGCAGCCGGTTTATCCCGAGCTGCGTTTTTCGTGCGTGCCAAATCAGAGCCCGCAGGAAACTTGCCTGGAGGGGGAGAACTTTTGCGAAAAGCCCGAGTCTATGTTTGCAAGTCTGGTCGTTTAGTTATGCAAGTCTCCTTCGGGCTTATCGAGGAGTGTTCATGCTAACCCAGGAAGAGGATCAGCAGCTGGTCGAGCGCGTTCAACGCGGCGACAAGCGAGCTTTCGATCTGTTGGTGCTGAAATATCAGCACAAGATTCTCGGGTTGATCGTGCGTTTCGTGCACGACACCCATGAAGCCCAGGACGTGGCTCAGGAAGCCTTTATCAAGGCGTATCGAGCACTTGGAAACTTTCGCGGCGACAGTGCGTTTTATACGTGGCTGTACCGTATTGCCATTAACACGGCGAAGAATTACCTGGTTTCACGCGGCCGTCGGCCGCCGGACAGCGATGTAAGTTCCGAGGATGCAGAGTTCTACGATGGCGATCACGGCCTCAAGGATCTCGAATCACCAGAACGTGCACTGCTGCGGGATGAGATCGAAGGCACCGTCCATCGAACCATCCAGCAACTGCCAGAGGATTTGCGTACAGCTTTAACTTTACGTGAATTCGATGGTCTGAGTTACGAGGACATTGCGAGCGTCATGCAATGTCCGGTGGGTACCGTGCGCTCCCGGATTTTCCGCGCCCGGGAGGCCATCGATAAAGCCCTGCAGCCGTTGTTGCAGGAAAACTGAGACAGCGGCGACAGCCAAGAGAGGAACGCCATGAGTCGTGAAGCCCTGCAGGAATCGCTGTCCGCAGTGATGGATAACGAAGCGGACGAACTGGAATTGCGTCGGGTGCTCAATGCACTGGACGACGTAGAAACCCGTGAGACCTGGGCTCGTTACCAGATCGCTCGGGCAGCCATGCACAAGGATCTGCTGCTGCCACGTCTGGACATCGCTGCGGCAGTGTCTGCTGCACTGGAAGACGAAACGGCTCCGGCCAAAGTATCGCGCAGCCCATGGCGTAACCTTGGCCGTCTGGCTGTTGCAGCCTCGGTGACTGTTGCCGTTCTGGCCGGTGTTCGCCTGTACAACCAGGACGAAATCGCTGGTGTCGAACTGGCTCAGCAATCCAATCAGCCAACTCTGGCGACCCCACAGGTCAAAGGCCCGGCTGTTCTGGCAGGCTATAGTGAGAGTTCGGAAGCCACTGGCCCGATGGCCAACGGCGTACTGCAAGGTCAGCCAGGCTGGCACGATCAGCGTCTGCCAGGCTACCTGCGTCAGCACGCTCAGCAGGCTGCACTGAAAGGTACTGAAAGCGCGTTGCCATACGCACGTGCTGCAAGCCTGGAAAACCGTTAAGGAGGATCATGCGCGCCATACCTCTACTTTCGCTTCTGCTCAGTGGCTGGTTCATTGTTCCAGCCTACGCCGATGAGGCCCAGGACTGGTTGACCCGTCTGGGCCAGGCCGAGCAGCAGCAAAGCTTTCACGGCACATTCGTTTACGAGCGTAACGGTAGCTTTTCTACCCATAACATCTGGCATCGCGTCCAGAATGGCCAGGTCCGCGAGCGTTTACTTCAGCTCGATGGTTCGGCGCAGGAAGTCGTGCGCATTGATGGACACACTCAATGCGTCAGCGGCACCCTGATTGCCGGTCTGGGGGATTCTCCCAACTCGGCCGCTCGTCCTCTCGATCCGCAAAAGCTGAAAAACTGGTATGACCTCGCCGTCATTGGCAAGTCGCGTGTGGCTGGGCGGGACGCAGTAATTGTTTCGCTGACGCCTCGCGATCAGCATCGTTACGGTTTTGAGTTGCATCTGGACAAGAAAACGGGCTTGCCGCTGAAGTCGTTACTGCTAAACGACAAGGGGCAGTTGCTCGAGCGCTTCCAGTTCACCAGTCTTGATACTGATGAAGTCCCGTCTGACAAAGATTTGCAGGCTGACGCTGACTGCAAGGCAGTTACTTTGGACAGCGACAAGGCTTCGGCGGTCAAGGCCGCTCAGGTATGGCACTCTGAATGGTTGCCGCCGGGGTTCGAACTGACCAGCAGTACTTCGCACAAAGATCCGGAAACCAAGACTCAGGTCAACAGCTTGCTGTATGACGACGGTCTGGCGCGTTTTTCGGTTTTCCTTGAGCCATTGAACGGCGAAACCGTCACTGACACGCGGACACAGCTGGGCCCGACCGTTGCCGTTTCCCGCCGCCTGACCACGCCTGAGGGCGAAATGATGGTCACCGTGGTCGGCGAGATCCCGATTGGTACTGCCGAACGAATTGCTCTGTCGATGCGTAATACCGATGGCACTGCAACCAGCAAGCAGTGAGCTGATTTCAGTCGTTACCACTTCTTTGTCGAGACGTAGATGAAATGTTTGCTGAGCATTTTCATTTGCAAATACCCTGAAAATTTTTTATAGGTCAGAGCCTCACGGCTCTGGCCTTGTTTGTTGTTGCCGGAACAAAAATGCCGGTCGGTGGTTTCCGGTGTTCCTTGCTCCATATCGCTTAACCCTGCTCGTCGTAACGGGAGCTGTATGTCGATACCAAGTTTGAAATCTTATCTCTCCATTTTCGCCACCGTGCTGTTGCTCGGTCAGGCTGTACCTGCTGCGCAAGCAGCCGATCTGCCTGACTTCACCCAATTGGTCGAACAAGCGTCGCCAGCCGTGGTGAACATCAGTACCACGCAGAAACTGCCGGATCGCAAAGTGAACCAGCAGATGCCTGATCTGGAAGGCCTGCCGCCGATGCTGCGCGAGTTCTTCGAACGTGGCATGCCGCCTCAACAGCGTTCGCCGGGCGGTGGTGGTCGTCAGCGTGAAGCGCAGTCGCTGGGCTCGGGCTTCATCATCTCTCCGGATGGCTACATCCTGACCAACAACCACGTGATTGCCGATGCCGACGAAATTCTCGTCCGCCTCGCCGACCGCAGCGAAATGAAAGCCAAGCTGATCGGCACCGACCCACGTTCCGACGTGGCGCTGCTGAAAATCGAAGGTAAGGATCTGCCGGTATTGAAGCTTGGCAAATCCCAGGACCTGAAAGCCGGCCAGTGGGTCGTCGCTATCGGTTCGCCGTTCGGCTTCGACCACACCGTTACCCAAGGCATCGTCAGTGCCGTCGGTCGTAGTCTGCCGAACGAAAACTATGTGCCGTTCATTCAGACTGACGTGCCGATCAACCCAGGCAACTCCGGTGGTCCGCTGTTCAACCTGAGCGGTGAAGTGGTCGGCATCAACTCGCAGATCTACACCCGTTCGGGCGGCTTCATGGGCGTATCGTTCGCGATTCCTATCGACGTGGCAATGGATGTGTCCAACCAACTGAAGAGCGGTGGCAAGGTCAGCCGTGGCTGGCTGGGCGTGGTCATCCAGGAAGTGAACAAGGATCTCGCCGAGTCGTTCGGTCTGGATAAACCGGCCGGCGCGCTGGTTGCCCAGATTCAGGATGACGGCCCGGCAGCCAAGGGCGGTCTGCAAGTCGGTGACGTGATCCTGAGCATGAACGGCCAGCCGATCGTCATGTCTGCTGACCTGCCACATCTGGTCGGCGCGCTGAAGGCTGGCGCCAAAGCCAATCTGGAAGTGATTCGTGAAGGCAAGCGCAAGAACGTCGAACTGACGGTTGGCGCGATCCCGGACGAAGACAAAGAACTGGATGCACTGCCAAAGTCTGGCGCTGAAACCACCAGCAACCGTCTCGGTGTTGCCGTGGGCGAACTGACTGCCGAGCAGAAGAAAACCTACGACCTTAAAGGTGGTGTGGTGATCAAGGAAGTGCAGGACGGTCCTGCAGCGTTGATCGGTCTGCAACCAGGTGACGTGATTACTCACCTGAACAACCAGGCCATCGGCTCCAGCAAGGAGTTCGGTGAGATCGCCAAAGCGCTGCCGAAGAACCGCTCGGTGTCGATGCGCGTTCTGCGTCAAGGCCGTGCCAGCTTCATCACCTTCAAGCTGGCTGAATAACCCAGCGGTAAGGTAAAAAAGAAACCGCCTCGAAAGAGGCGGTTTTTTTATGCCTGCAGCTTTTGTCTTGGTGGGTAACGATCAGCCCATCATGTCCTTGATCATCCGCTCCTGCTCCATCAGCTCACGCTGACGGGCGTCAATCCGCGAGGACAGCGGGAAGTTGCTGCCAGCCTTGCGCTTGGCGAAGTCCAGTTGCTGGATGGCCTGGCGGTAGTCGCCGACCAGTGCGAAATATTCTGCGCGCGCCTGATGCAGGCCGATGATATTGCCCGACAAGCCACGAGTCTCTGCGACCTGATACCAGACGTCCGGATCATCCGGACGTGACTTGAGTAATGCTTCCAGTGCTTTCTCGGCATCCGGCGCGCGATTCTGTTTCAGCAGCAGATCCACCCGAACCTGATTCAGGGGATAGTTGCCCGGATATTGCGTGAGCATGCGGTCAACCCGCGATTGCGCATCCGGCAAACGATTATTGGTAATGTCCAGATCGACCTGAGCAAGGTTGTAGATGATTTCGTTAGGCGATGTTGCCAGCAATTGCTTGAGGTTCTCACGCGCCTCATTCAATTGGCCGCCCTTGATCTGTGCAATCGCCAGACCGTAGCGCGCCACATCGTTTTTCGGATTCTCATCCAGCTGCGCACGGAAACGCTTGGCGCCCAGGCCCGGGGTTTCTTCGTAGATCAACTGCACGCGCGCGCGGATCAACTGATAGCGCTTGGAGTCTTCAATGCCGCCCGGTTTGGCCTGTTCGGCGCGGTTGCGGGTGTCGGCGATACGCGATTCGGTCACCGGGTGAGTCAGCAGGAATTCCGGTGGCTTGGCGTCGAAACGATATTGACGCATCAAGCGTTCGAACATGGTCGGCATCGAGCGCGGGTCATACCCGGCCTTTTCCAGATTGAGAATGCCGATACGGTCGGCTTCCTGTTCGTTCTGACGGGAGAAGGTCCGCTGCGATTGAATCGCCGCCGCCTGAGTGCCGGCGATGGTCGCGATACCGGCGTCACCGCCGCCGGCTGCCGCAATGACAATCCCGGCCAGCAGCGCGGCCATCATCGGCACCTGCATCCGTTGCGAAGCCTCGACGCCGCGCGCGAAGTGGCGTTGTGACAAGTGCGCCAATTCGTGGGCAAGAACCGAGGCGTATTCCCCCTCGGTCTGTGCGTTGAGGAACAAGCCGCCGTTGACCCCGACCACACCACCCGGCGCGGCAAAAGCGTTGAGCTGCGGGCTGTTGATCAGAATGAATTCAAGGCGCCGGTCAGTGACCTGGCTGGTCTCCACCAACTTGTACACGCTGGATTCGACGTAGTCTTTGAGCTGTGGATCGTTGAGCTGTGAAACCTGGCTGCGCAACATCGCCAGCCAGGCGCGGCCGAGCTGGTATTCCTGTTGCGGCGAGACAATGGCAGAACTGGCGTCGCCGAGTGACGGCAGATCGTCGGCAAAGCCTGGTGAGGCGAGCAGGCAAGCGAGCGTCAGCAGGGTAGGGCGCAGAAAAGTCATGCACAAAGCCTTAGAAGACAAAGACCTTACTGTAGCCGGACACCGGAGCTGCGACCAGATATTCTAGGCAGCTCGACGACCCGAACCGGAGTGACGCAATGACTGACGCTGTAGCCCATGACGTGGAACTGGACGCCAGTGGCCTGAATTGTCCGTTGCCGTTGCTCAAGGCAAAAATGGAACTCAACAAGCTCCAGAGTGGCGCTGTTCTCAAGGTCATCGCGACTGATGCAGGCTCACAGCGTGACTTTCGCACCTTTGCCAAATTGGCCGGTCATACGCTGCTGCGCGAAGAAGACGAAGCAGGCGTTTACCGTTATTGGTTGAAAAAGGCCTGAAACTGACAGCGTAAAGACCTAAGGATTATTGATGTTCAAAGTGTTACGCGACTGGATTCAGCGCTACTTCTCCGATGAAGAAGCCGTGGTGCTGGCGGTGCTGCTGTTTCTCGCCTTCACCGCAGTGCTCACGCTTGGCGGCATGCTCGCGCCGGTGTTGGCGGGGATGGTGCTGGCGTATCTGATGCAGGGCCTGGTGGTCACGCTGGAACGTCTGCGCGTGCCGGGGGGCGTGGCGGTAGGGTTGGTGTTTGCGCTGTTCATGGGCGTGCTGATGCTGTTTATCGTCGTGGTGCTGCCGTTGCTCTGGCATCAGTTGATCACGCTGTTCAACGAACTGCCGGGCATGCTCGCCAAATGGCAGTCGCTGCTGTTGCTCTTGCCGGAGCGCTATCCGCATCTGGTGTCCGACGAGCAGGTTTTGCAGGCGATCGAAGCCGCGCGCGGCGAGATCGGCAAGTTCGGCCAATGGGCGCTGACATTCTCGCTGTCGAGTCTGCCGCTGCTGGTAAACATCATGATCTATCTGGTGCTGGTACCGATCCTGGTGTTCTTCTTCCTGAAGGACCGGGCCATGATCGGTGAGTGGGTGCGTGGTTATCTGCCGCGCGAGCGCGCGCTGATCACTCGGGTTGCGCAGGAAATGAACCGGCAGATCGCCAACTACATTCGCGGCAAGGTCATCGAGATCGTGATTTGTGGCGGCGTGACCTACATCGCGTTTGTCGCCCTGGGGCTTAATTATGCGGCACTGCTGGCGTTGCTGGTCGGTGTGTCGGTGGTGGTGCCGTATGTCGGCGCTGTGGTCGTGACCGTGCCGGTGCTGTTGATCGCATTGTTCCAGTGGGGCTGGAGTGATCAGTTCATCTATCTGATGGCGGTGTACGGCATCATTCAGACACTGGATGGCAACGTGCTGGTGCCATTGCTGTTCTCGGAGGCGGTCAACCTGCACCCGGTGGCAATTATCTGCGCGGTGCTGTTGTTTGGCGGGTTGTGGGGATTCTGGGGCGTGTTCTTTGCGATCCCGCTGGCGACGCTGTTCAAGGCGGTGCTGGATGCGTGGCCGCGCCGAGAGCCGGCGGTGGCGCCACTACTGTAGCGGTTGATGCAAATTGTTTGGTGACACTTAGGGCCCATTCGCGAGCAAGCTCGCTCCCACATTGGACTTGTGAGCGCCACAGATCCAATGTGGGAGCGAGCCTGCTCGCGAAGGCGTCAGTAAAAATGACGCAAAACCATCAGGCTTTATTCAGATCCTGAGCAGCAGCCAATACGGCATCCACATGCCCCGGCACTTTCACACCGCGCCATTCCTGACGCAGCACACCGTCCTTATCAATCAGGAACGTGCTGCGATCAACGCCCAGGTATTCCTTGCCGTACAGCTTTTTCAACTTGATCACGTCGAACAATTGGCAGACAGCCTCGTCCTTGTCACTGATCAGCTCAAACGGAAACTCCTGCTTGCACTTGAAGTTCTCGTGGGACTTCAGGCTGTCGCGGGAGATACCGAATATCTCGGTATTGGCTGCCTGGAACGCGGCGTACTGATCACGAAAGCCCTGACCTTCAGTGGTGCAGCCCGGCGTGCTGTCCTTCGGGTAAAAGTAGATCACCACTTGCTTGCCCTTCAGGGCAGACAGGCTGACGGTCTGCCCGCTAGTGGCAGGCGCTTCGAAATCGGCAACCGGTTGGTCGATGACAACGGCCATGAAAGCTTCCTTACATTGGGTTTTGTGGGCGCCAAGGCTCGATCAGTGCATCCAGGTTCATCGCATCGGAGAAATCGAGGAACTGGTCGCGCAGCCAACTGATCTGGGTGCCGGCCGGCAGGGTCACGGTGAACGTGGCGTTGAGCATGGTGCCGCCGGTCTGCGGCGCCTGATAGGTGTCGCAGGTCAGGTTTTCCAGTTCGACGTTGTGATCCATGAAGAACTGGCACAGCTCATTGATGATGTCCGGGCGATACGCCGAACTCACATACGCCACGTACGGCAGCGCCTGCGGACGATTTTCCAGCGGCGCGCTGCGCACCACGTTGACGGTGAAAGCATGTTTCTTGGACAGGCCCGACAGACTGCCTTCCAGGCGAGCAAGGGCGTCCCAGCTGCCGGAGACCTCAAGGATCAGCGCACTGCACTCGCCATGGCGAGTCAGGCGCGAAGTAACCACGGCGCAGCGATTTTCATGGCTGGCGCGGCACAGGACGTTAGTCAGCTCCATGGGGTTGGCGCCGAGGGCACTGATGACAAGGAATTGTTCGCGAACTGTGGGGGTGGACATGCAGCATTCCTAAAGCGATGAGCGGTCGGTAGGTTTACGGGCGTTGGCTGCCGTGGAGTGCCTGTTCTGGCGGTCCGTACAAAGAGGCCCGGCAAGCTCGCGGCTCGCTCCACTATAGCGGGAGCGCGCCGATGCGACGCAGGAACGGGGTCTGGGAGGCCGAAAAGGGAGGCTGGAACCCGGCGTACAAGCTGATCAGTACCGATCAAAGTCTGAAGGGTAGCGAAAAGCGGCGCCAAGGGGAATGGCGGCAGCGCAGTACTTCGCTTGTGCAAGCATCTTGGCGCCAGTACCATTACCGCTCTCTTTTTCCGGCAGGAGCGGTTTCATGATTGCGGGCAGTATGGTGGCACTGGTCACTCCCATGGATGCACAAGGGCGTCTTGACTGGGACAGCCTCAGCAAACTCGTGGACTTCCATCTCAAGAACGGCACCCATGCCATTGTCGCGGTCGGTACTACCGGCGAGTCGGCAACCCTTGATGTAGAAGAACACATCGCCGTCATCAAAGCCGTGGTCAAACAGGTTGCCGGGCGCATCCCGGTCATCGCCGGCACCGGCGCCAACTCGACCCGCGAAGCCGTCGAGCTGACCCGCAACGCCAAAGAAGCCGGCGCCGATGCCTGCCTGCTGGTCGTTCCGTACTACAACAAGCCGACTCAGGAAGGCCTGTACCAGCACTTCAAACACATCGCCGAGTCTGTCGACATTCCACAGATTCTCTATAACGTTCCTGGCCGCACCTCTTGCGACATGCAGGCCGAGACCGTGATCCGCCTGTCCACCGTGCCGAACATCATCGGTATCAAGGAGGCCACCGGCGACCTGAAACGTGCCAAAGCGATCATTGATGGCGTGAGCAAGGACTTCATCGTGCTGTCCGGCGATGATCCGACCGCCGTTGAACTGATCCTGCTGGGCGGCAAAGGCAACATCTCGGTGACCGCCAACGTCGCTCCGCGCGAAATGGCTGATCTGTGCGAGGCCGCGCTGAAAGGCGACGCTGACACCGCACGGGCGATCAACGAAAAACTGATGCCGCTGCACAAAGACCTGTTCATCGAAGCCAACCCGATTCCGGTGAAGTGGGCTTTGGTTGAAATGGGCCTGATGCACGAAGGCATCCGCCTGCCACTGACCTGGCTGAGCACACCTTGTCATGAAACGCTGCGCTCGGCCCTGCGCCAGTGCAGCGTCCTGGTTTAATTGAGGAAGTACAACGCATGAAGCGAATGGCCGGACTTTCCGCACTTGCCTTGATTATCTCCAGCACCAGTGGCTGCGGATGGGTCTGGGGCCCGGAAGGTTATTTCCGTGACCGTGGTAGCGATTACCTGGAAGCGCAACAGACTGCACCGATGCAACTGCCACCGGATGTCAGCACTTCCAAGCGTCTGGATCCGCTGTTGCCGATCCCGCGCAACGTTGCTGATGACACCGCCAAGGGCGAATACATTGTGCCGCGTCCTCAGCCGCTGTCGGCCGTTGCCGATGCCAGCGATTACTCGCTGCAGAAGAGCGGTGATTCGCGTTGGGTCGTAGCCCAGCACCCACCGGCCGAAGTCTGGCCAGTGGCGGTGCAGTTCTTCCAGGACAACGGTTTCCGTCTGGATGAACAGCGCCCGCAAACCGGCGAATTCACCACCACCTGGCAGCATTCCGACGAACTGTCCGCGTCCATGGCCAAGCGCCTGAGCGCAGCCGGTATCGCCAGCGACAGCGAAACCCGCGTACGTGTGCGTATCGAGCCGGGCGTGCAGCGCAACACCAGTGAAATCTACGTGGTCAGCGCCGAGCGTCCTGCCGGTAGCACTGCCGATGTGGCCTTCACCAACCGTTCGGTCAACACGGGTCTGGACGCGGCGCTGGTCGATGACATGCTCGCAAGCATGAGCCGGATCTCCGAGAAGGGCGGTTCGGTGTCGATGCTGGCCTCGCGTGATTTCGATACGCCGAGCCGTGTCAGCCTCAGCGAAGACGGCAGCGGTAACCCGGTGTTGAACGTCGGTAACGATCTGGACCGTGCCTGGTCGAGCGTTGGCCGTGCACTGGAACAAGGCGAATGGCGCGTTGAAGACATCAACCGCAGCCTCGGCCTGTACTACATCAACCTGGCCGAAAAAGCCGAGAAGAAAGACGACAAGCCTGGTTTCTTCAGCAGCCTGTTCGGCAGCGCGCCGAGCAAGGAAGAAGTTGAAGCCCGTGCCGAGCGTTATCAGGTTCGCCTGAGCAAGGTTGGCGAGAACATTCAGGTCACCGTCGAGAAAAACATCAACACCGTCGCGCCGGCTGAAGTGGCACGCAAAGTGTTGAGCGTGATTCAGGACAACCTGGGCTGATCAACCATGCGTTTTGCCGTTCTCGGCAGCGGTAGCCAAGGGAACGGCACGCTGATCGCCAGTGCTGATACGTACGTGCTGGTGGATTGTGGTTTTTCCCTGCGGGAAACCGAAAAACGCCTGTTGCGCCTGGGTGTAAACCCGGCGCAACTGAGCGCGATACTCGTAACCCACGAACATGCCGACCACGTGCATGGCGTGGGTTTGCTGTCTCGGCGCTACAATCTACCGGTCTACCTCAGTCGCGGCACACTGCGCGGGATGCGCAAACCGATTGAACCCGCGGGCTTTCTGGCCGGCGGCGAGCAACTGCAGATCGGCGCACTGAACATCGGGGTCATTGCCGTGGCCCATGATGCGCAGGAACCGACCCAGTATGTCTTCAGTGATCACGAGCAGCGGCGTTTCGGCCTGCTGACGGACCTGGGGTCCTACTGCGAGCGGGTGCTGGACGGTTATCGGGACCTCGATGCGTTGATGATCGAGTCCAACCATTGTCGTGACATGCTGGCCCGTGGTCATTACCCGTACTTTCTCAAGCAACGGGTGGGCGGCGAGCTGGGACATTTGAACAACCATCAGGCGGCATTCCTGGTGTCGGAGTTGGGCTGGCAAGGTCTGCAACACCTGGTTCTGGCCCACCTGAGCAGCAAGAACAACCTGCCGCAGCTGGCCCGGCAATGTTTTGTCGACACCCTCGGGTGCGACCCGGACTGGCTGCAACTGGCCGATCAAGATTCAGGGCTCGACTGGCGCCACATCGCCTAGCCCACCTACTTAGCAAGCGGAGCCCATCATGGAAAAACGTGAAGAACTCTACCGCGGCAAAGCCAAATCGGTTTACAAGACCGACGACGCTGACCGCTTGATCCTGCTGTTTCGCAACGACACCTCGGCGTTCGACGGCAAGCGCATCGAGCAGCTCGACCGCAAAGGCATGGTCAACAACAAGTTCAACGCCTTCATCATGCAGAAACTCGAAGCGGCCGGCGTACCGACCCAATTCGACAAACTGCTGGCCGACAACGAAGTCCTGGTGAAGAAGCTCGACATGATCCCGGTCGAGTGCGTCGTGCGCAACTACGCCGCCGGCAGCCTGGTCAAGCGTCTGGGTGTCGAAGAAGGCCTGAAGCTCAACCCTTACACCTTCGAACTGTTCCTGAAGGACGACGCCAAGGGCGACCCGTTCATCAACGAATCCCACGTTGTGGCATTCGGTTGGGGCACCGCCGAGCAACTGGTTCGCATGAAAGAACTGTCGCTCAAGGTCAACGAAGTCCTGACCAAGCTGTTCGACGACGCCGGCCTGCTGCTGGTCGACTTCAAGCTTGAATTCGGCGTGTTCAGCGACGGCTCCATCGTCCTCGGCGACGAGTTCAGCCCGGACGGCTGCCGTCTGTGGGACAAGGACACCAAGAAGAAGATGGACAAAGACCGCTTCCGCCAGGGCCTCGGTGATGTCATCGAAGCCTACGAAGAAGTCGCCAATCGTCTGGGTGTACCGCTTTAATCGACGCAAGCATCTGATAGCACGAAGAAATTTTCGAAAGAGGGTTTGCTTTCGGTAAAAGTGTTGTTATGATGCGCGCCGTTGGAGAGATGCCAGAGTGGCCGAATGGGACGGATTCGAAATCCGTTGTACCTTCACCGGTACCTAGGGTTCGAATCCCTATCTCTCCGCCATTATTGAACAAGACGAAGCCCCCGTAATCATTGCTGATTACGGGGGCTTTTTCGTTTTCGGGCTTTCGTTCAGGGCGTTTCCAGGGCAAAAGGAACCGTAAGGGCGCTTTGGGGTGTTGCGCGGTTCCCTACACTGCAGCCTGGCTCTGTTCGGCAATGAGCTACTGCTGCGCATCCCTGAGCTGCTTGAGCGGCTGCAAGGGGGCTCTGAGTCGGTCGCGTATATTGGGTGGCGTTCGAGCTGCGCTCGCTGGCAGATCGGGAGGGGGCGAGGTTATCGCTCGTAAGACAGTGGTGGCCCCAATGGGCTGGCAGATTGACTGGAGTTATGGGGCATCAGAGACATCGGCGAACGGGGGCTGATTGCACCCCGTCTGTGCCAAGCTTTTATTAATGTAATCCGTTTGCGCTCGCATTGATCATGTCAGTGCTGTCCTGGCCAAAGACGGCGTGCATTCAGCAATCTTTCCCGAGTGCATGAAGTTTCATATTGTCATCCTTGAATTCAGCCAGTTCAGCTCTGCCCGGGTCAATCATCCATCCATATCGACTAAAGCTGCGTGGTGCGCTCATTTTTCTCGTGGCGCAGGGACTTTAGAATGTACGGAGCAACGTATTGCGAGCCGTACATAGATAGGTGGTTTCTGTCGTTGTATAGAATTTTTCCGCCCTTCGCAGCGTAGCAACTGTCGGAATCGCAGAACAACGACGCTAAGTCGATTATTTTTACGTTGGTAAAGTCTTTTGCGACGCGTTGAACAATTTCGTTATAGGCGGAATTTACGCTGTCCTGATCGTAAACTTTTCTTGGGAATGAGCAGTCATCATTCTTTTCGGTAATTCGGAAAGGGCGTGTGACGCATGCCGACGGGTCAAACGGCAGGTTTGGATTGTCTAGCACCACCACAATATTTTTCTTGGCTTCAGATAGCATTTCGAAGGATCTCCTCATGCCTGATTCCAGAACTTTTCTGAAGTCCTTCTCGCCAGGGTCTCGAATGTCTACAGCGTCCTCCCAGGAGCATCTTGGGTTATGCGCAAGAAGTACGTTTACTACGCTGCTGTCTTTTGAGGCGTAATCATATGCCTCATTGATGAGACGGTATGCATTCGCGCGAACCTTCGCGGCGGCTTTGTCCTTTTGTGCGGTAGACGTATCGTAAAATGGCGCAGCACAACTGGCCGGAAAAACAGCTAAACCCTGGTCGGCCTTAGAGTAGGTGCTTAGACCTGCAAACAGGTGTGCTGCATGTGAGTCGCCTATGACTGCGCTGGTAATCAAGCCATCCTGAATCAGGCACGGATTATCAGTCATGGTGTTCCAGTCGGGAAATCTGGTTGCGCAGTTCGTCAGCGAAACTGCGGTATTTATCTCGATGGCTCGGGCTACTTCGTTTTTGGTCTCCAGCGGGGTAGCGGCTGGGTGTTTATAGGTTGCAAATCCGCCAATCGCGATAACTATCATCAACCCGACAAAAGCCGGGGTTTGGCGCGGCTGCTTTACTATTCCGGCGCGAAGCGGCTTCTCGATTAATGAATAAGTAATCCATGCTAGTAATATTGATGCTGCGACCGCCGCCGATCTTATCTCGATACTGGTTTCTTCACTTTGGACTATGCGGGCGAACGCAAGCAGAGGCCAGTGCCAGAGGTACAGCGGAAAGCTGATTAAACCTATGGCGACAGCCACCCGTGTTGAGAAAATTCTTCGGTTAATTACAGATGAAGGTCCTGCTGCTATTAGGAGTACCGACCCCAGCACAGGAAGTATTGCGCGCCAGCCGGGGAATTGATCGCTCGGCTTGAAGCTAAATAGTGCGAAGAATATGAATGCGAGCCCGGCAGCGCTGAGCGCGTCATTGAGTCTGGATTGCTGTCCTTCGAACTTCGACGCCCACCACGGCTGTAAGCAGGCCCAAGCCAGCAAGGTGCCTGCCAGCAGTTCCCATGCGCGGGTCGGCAGTAGGTAGAATGTGGCGTTTGGATCTACACCTATGAAGTAGAGATTCAAAATCAGTGATACTAATCCAATAGCCAAAATTAGCTTGATAGCGCTAAGTCTTACCTTCCAGGCCGCCCAAAGTATCATGGGGAAAAGCAGGTAGAATTGCTCTTCAATTGCGAGTGACCATAGATGCAGTAATGGTTTTAGTTCTGCTGCGGTGTCGAAATATCCACTCTCGTACCAGAATGCAAAATTTGCTACAAATCCTGCGCCTGCTGCGATGTGCTTGGAGAGTTCGGTCATCTCATTCGGTAACAAGACAAGCTTTCCAACAACCCAGCAGGTTATTAGCACCAGGGTCAGGGCTGGAAAGATTCGACGTATCCTTCTGGCGTAAAAATCTGAAAAACTGAAAGTACCTCGGTCAATGCTTTTAAGTAGTATGGTGCCGATTAAAAAGCCGGATATGACAAAGAATATATCAACGCCTACGAATCCCCCAGGCACCAGAGTCGGGAACGCGTGAAAAATCACAACAGAAATAACAGCCAGCGCGCGGAGGCCGTCTATGTCTCTTCTGTATTTTAAATTGGGGTTTGTCATTGACGTTGGCTCATTTTCTTGCTATTTGCAGGGTGAGGGCGGGAGGTCGCGATAGTGCCATTATTTCGTTGCCAAGGAAACTCCGGTCGAATTACCGCGACGAGCAGCAAAAGGAAAACAGCTTTGGCGTTTAGCGAAATCTGCTGCGAAAGGGAGATTTCGTCAGGGGGCTAACAAGGGCGGCGAATCCCTACCTCTTCGCCATTACACGGAAAAAGCCCCGTAGATGAAAAATCTATGGGGCTTTCTCATTTCGGCAGAAGCAACATCGCCTCCGCATCAGGCATTCACGACTGCGAATGCACCAGCTTCCGTTTGATCAAGTCATACACATCGCTATGCGTCGAGTTATGCAGCGCCTTTTCCTTGCATACCGATCTTAATAAGTTTTTTCACTTCTTCCCTGGCATGGGGACTAAGACTGCATCGACCCGCGCGGTTAAATCTCCTTAACCGGCGTCTCCCCCTGCACAGCCTTGATCAGTCCGATCACATGCAAACAATCCGCCTTGTTCACATAAGACTCGCCACTGGCGATGGTCTCGTGGTTACCCGCCCGCAATCTCCAGCGCCATTGCCCTTTGCCGGTGCTTGGGGTGCCTTTGGATTGCCTGTAAATCTCGAAATACATTCAGTTCGCTCCATGCGATTCATTGTGCGACAGCCTGTGTGGCGCATGGTCGCAAGCCTAGCGCAGACGGTTTTTTTGGCTATCGGACATTTGTTTCCAATCGTTGGCGGATGTTTCTGAAGAGCGCGGGCTAGAGCGCAGCAATAGGCCTGTGGATTGGCCAAAATGACGCCGTCTGATCCTTGCAACGTTGTCGACGCTGCTGCTTAATACGGAACGGCTCATGGCGTCGAATATTGTTCGGCGACCGACAATCACTATAAAAAGAGCACTCCTTTGACTGAGCACGGAACGCAGCAGGCCGGGCAGGTGACGTTATCGCTGGTGGTCCCCGTTTTTAACGAGGAGGACAGCCTCGACACGTTTTTGCGGCGCATCAATGAAGTCTTTCAGACGCAGACGTCAATCGATCTTGAACTGGTGTTCGTCAATGACGGCAGCACCGATACCACGCTCGAACGCCTGCTTGAGCATCAGCGTCAGGATGTGCGCCTGCGTATCGTCGACCTGAGCCGCAACTTCGGTAAAGAAGCGGCGCTGTCCGCCGGTTTGCAGATCGCGACCGGACAGATCGTGGTACCCATCGATGCCGATTTGCAGGACCCGCCGGAAGTCATTCTGCTGATGATCGAGCGCTGGCGAGAAGGCTTTGAAGTGGTGCTCGGTCACCGCATCAGCCGCCGCAGTGACACCTGGGCGAAGCAGACTTCCGCCCACTGGTTCTATCGCCTGCACAACAAAATTGCCGAACAGCCTTTACCCGAGAACGTCGGTGATTTTCGCTTGATGGATCGCTGCGTGGTCGATGCCTTGCTGACCTTGCCCGAATCCCGACGCTTCATGAAAGGCCTGTTCGCGTGGGTCGGCTTTCGCACCACCCACGTCGATTACGAGCGTCCGGAGCGGGTGGCGGGGCAGAGCAAGTTCAATGGTTGGCGGTTGTGGAATTTCGCGCTGGAGGGCATCACCAGTTTCAGCACCGAGCCATTGCGGGTCTGGACGTATGTCGGTGCGCTAGTGTCGCTGGTGTCGTTTGCCTTCGCCATTTTCATTGTCTTGCGCACATTGATCCACGGTGTCGACATGCCCGGTTATGCCTCGCTGATGGTGGCCGTGACCTTTCTCGGTGGGCTGCAATTGATCGGCATCGGAGTGCTCGGCGAGTACCTGGGCCGCACGTATATCGAATCCAAACGCCGGCCGGTTTTTCTGGTGCGTCGCGTCTACGACCCCAAGGACTGATACATGGATCTCAAGGAAACCGACATCCTCGGCGACGCCATCAACGAGCATTGGTATTACTGCTCGAAAGCCGCAGCCACCACACGGATGCTCGGTGAAGCACCGATCAAGCGAATCCTCGATGTCGGCGCCGGTTCGGGATTTTTCTCCCACCATTTGCTGACGCACACCGATGCACGCGAAGCGTGGTGCGTGGATATAAGTTATCCCGCCGACTCCAGCGCGACCACCGCCGGCAAACCGGTGCACTACCGTCGCGGGATCGAAACCATCGATGCCGATCTGGTGTTGTTGATGGACGTACTGGAGCATGTCGATGACGATCTCGGTTTGCTCAAGATGTACGTCGATAAAGTGCCCTCGGGCAGTCGATTCCTGATGACAGTGCCGGCGTTCCAGTTCTTGTGGAGCGGTCACGACGACTTTCTCGAGCACAAGCGCCGCTACACCCTGGCGCAGTTTGAAACACTGGCGCGTGACGCGGGTTTGACGGTGCAGCGCGGTGCCTATTATTTCGGCGCGGTGTTTCCGATTGCGGCGGCGTTGCGCTTGCTGCCGCAAGGCGCGCAAGCCCAGCCGCCGCGTTCGCAACTCAAGCGTCATCATCCGCTGGTGAACGGTGTCCTCAAGGCCTTGTGCCGCCTCGAACTGCCGTTGCTGGGCATGAACCGCTTGGCCGGGTTGAGCGTGTTCGTGCTGGCTCAAAAGCCGTGACCTCGGCGCAAAAATCAGCCTTGATCCAGCGTGGTGTGCGCTTTGCCGTGACCGGGCTGTTCGTCACCGCGCTGCATGCGCTGGTGGCGGTGCTGTTTATCAATTTCATCGCTGCACAACCGCCGCTAGCTAACGGCGTGGCGTTTGCGGTGGCGACGGTGGTGTCCTATGTGATCAACACCACCTGGAGTTTTTCTGCCCGTTTGCACGGCCGAACGCTGCTGCGCTTCCTGCTGGTATCTGTGGGGGGCTTTTTCCTGGCGATGTTCGTTGCCTGGGCTGCGCAGATTGCCGGGTTGCACTATCTGCTGGGTATTGTTGCGGTGGCACTGACGATTCCAGCGTTCACCTTTGTCTTGCACAATTTCTGGACGTATCGATGAAGGCTTCACCAAACCATCCGGTGCTCGGTCTTTTGCCGTTGTTGCTCGGCGTATTGGCGTTTTTCTGCGTGATCGGGCCGCAAGCGCTGGATCCGCAAAACATTGCCTGGCTGGAGCAGGGCGATCCGGCGACGCATTATCTGGGCTGGGCATATTTCCGGCACTCCCCCTGGACCTTTCCGCTCGGGCTTAACCCGTTCTATGGTCTGGAGTTGGGCAATTCGATTATTTTCTCCGACTCCAATCCGCTGCTGGCGTTGCTGTTCAAACCGTTCAATGCGTGGTTACCGGCGACCTTCCAGTACTTCGGCCTGTGGCTGCTGGCGTGTTTCGTCTTGCAAGCGTGGTTTGGCTGGAAACTGCTGGGGCTGATGACGGAGAATCCGCTGATTCGCTTGCTGGGCACAGGTTTATTGGTGTTTTCGCCGCCGATGTTCCTGCGCATGGGCGGGCACCTTTCCCTGTCCGGGCATTTCCTGATTCTGGCGGCGCTGTACCTGGCGTTATTACCGAACCCGTATCGACGTCGTCTGGCCTGGGGTGCGCTGTTGGCGGTCACCGCCATGGTGCATGCGTACCTGCTGGCGATGGTGGCGCTGATCTGGGTGGCGGATCTGCTCGGCAAGACCTTCAGCCAACAATTGACGCGGCGACAGGGTCTGCTCGAAGGCGTTTCGCTGTTTGCCGTGGTGAGTGTGTGTTGCTGGCAGGTCGGTTACTTCGCTATTGCTGATGGCGCGCAATCCGGCGGTTTCGGTTTGTACCGGATGAACCTGCTGTCGCCATTGGATCCGGCAGGTTGGTCGTTGATTTTGCCGGACCTGCCAAAAGCCAGCGGCGATTACGAAGGCTTCAACTATCCGGGCCTTGGTGTGCTGTTGCTGGTGCCGTTGGCGCTGATTGCCTGGCTGAGAAACCGCCAGCCGCTGAAGGATGAGCTTCGCGTTCGCCCTTGGCTAATGCTGGCGTTGATCGGTTTATCGTTGTTTGCGCTATCGAACCAGATCGGCGTCGGCGCACACACGTTCAGCTACCCGCTACCGAAAATCGCCATCAAACTGGCGAACGTTTTTCGCGCCTCGGGGCGGATGTTCTGGCCGGTGTTGTACGCGCTCATCCTGATGGTGATGTTCCTGCTGGTGCGCGGTTACCGGCCACGCATCGTCGTCGCGCTGCTGGCGCTGGCGTTGACGTTGCAGGTCGTCGACACGCGCAACGGCTGGATGGGCTTGCGCAACGGCAAGATGATGACGCCGTCCGCAGAATGGGCAACGCCGATGCGTGATCCGTTCTGGGCGAGTGCGGCGGCGCATTACCCGAATATCCGCAGTCTGATGCCGCAGAATCAGTCTGAGCGCTGGCAAATGATCGCCGATTTTGCCGCGACTCACGGCCTGAAAACCGACGCTGTTTATCTGGGACGCATGAGTTCCACTGCGCTTGAGCAGGCCCGGCAGAAAACGCAGCGCATGCTCGAATCAGGGCAATACGATGCCGACTCGTTGTACATCCTCGACGATACGGTGCTCGCCGATGCCGCCAAAAGCGTCAACAGTGAAACGGATCTGCTGACCCGAGTGGATGGTCTGGTGGTGCTCGCGCCGGGCTGGAAGCGTTGTTCGCAGTGTCTGAGCATGCCGGATGAAGGGCGGCGGATGTCACTACTGGCATTGATGCGTCCCGGTCAGACGCTGATCTTCAACTACTCCGCCCGGCAGTTGGTCAGCGGCTGGTCGACCGCGGAAAACTGGGGAACATGGTCGGCGGGGCAGCAGGCGCAACTCGACTTGCGGGTGACACCCGAGGCGCGCTCGATTGCGCTGGAGGTCATGGCATTCGTTTTGCCGCAACACCCGGCGCAGCGAGTGATCGTCAGTGTGAATGGCGAGCAGGTGCTGACTACGCGCCTGGTGCAACATCAGGGTAATCATTTGGAGATCCCGATCAGTCCTGCGATCCGTCAGCATTTAGCGGACGATGATCGCCTGACAATCGAGTTTCATTTGCCCGATGCCATCAGTCCGCAACAATTGGGCCTGAACGACGATTCCCGGGTCATGGGGCTTGGCTTGAAGCGCTTGACCGTGAACTGACGCACCGTGGCGATGGACGCCGGGGCTTCGGCCTTTCTACACTGCCGGTATTCCGGGGGGCAGGGGGCAATGGATGAACCGCAATGAACTTCGCAAGGCCGACATCAACCTGATGGTGGTGTTCGAGACCTTGATGCTCGAACGCAACGTGACCCGGGCGGCCGAGAAGCTGTTCCTTGGCCAGCCGACCATCAGCTCGGCGCTCAATCGTTTGCGCACGATGCTCAACGATCCGCTGTTTATCCGCGTCGGCCATCGCATGGAACCGACGGCCCGTGCCGAAGATATTTTCCGCCACCTCAAGCCGGCGCTGGATTCACTTTCGGTCGCGCTGAGTCTGACCCGCGATTTCGACCCGGCCGTCAGCACCATGACCTTCCGCATTGGCCTTTCCGATGACGTCGAGTTCGGCCTGCTGCCGCCGCTGTTGCGTGCGCTGCGCCAGGAAGCGCCGAACGTGGTGTTTGTGGTGCAACACGTTGATTACTGGCGCATCCCCGACCTGCTCGCGGCGGGTGATATCACGGTCGGCATCAGCCAGACCCGAGGTCTGCCGGCCAATGCCAAACGCAAATTGCTGCGGCACATCCAGCCGAGCATCCTGCGCGCCGACGCCAGCGATACGCCGCTGACGCTGGATGAATATTGCGCGCGGCCGCACGTGCTGGTTTCGCACACGGCCAACGTCAGTGGGTTTGCCGATGAGTGGCTGGCAGAGCTGGGGCGCACGCGTCAGGTGGTGCTGTCGGTGCCGCAATACAGTGCGTTGCCGGCGCTGCTGGCCGGCACCGACCTGATTGCCAGCCTGCCGGATTACACCGCCGCGGCCATGGCCACTTCGGGGCTGCTGTTCAAGGAACCCTTTCCGTTCAAGACGCCGACGCTGGATTTGTCGATGGTCTGGCTCAGCCATGTGGACAGCGATCCGGCCGAACGCTGGTTGCGTTCGCGGCTGGAGCAATTCATGAGCGAACGACCACTGACCCCATCCTGAGCCACAACACCGTGTAGGAGCTGCGGCACGCTGCGATCTTTTGATCTTCAAATCTCAAGATCAAAAGTTCGCAGCCTCGTTTCACTCGACAGCTCCTACAGGGATTGGTAATGAGCTGCATGTGCTATATGTACGACCTTTCTGCCAACTCACCGGGGATCTGCAATGCCACACCTGCACATGGAATACACCGCCAACCTGCCGCAGTTGAACGCCGACGTCGCGTTGATGCGGCTCAACAACACCCTGGTGGGCTCCGGTCAGTTCGCGGCGGAGTTCGATATCAAGAGCCGTGCGGTAAAAGTCGAGACCTTCAAGGTCGGTACCGCTATGGCCGAGCGCGCCTTCGTCTATGTGAAGCTGGCGCTGCTCAGCGGGCGTTCGCCGCAGATCAAGAAGCAGTTGTCAGAAAGCCTGTTGGCAGTCTTGCAGGACCTGTGCGAATGGCCGGCCGGTGTCGAGGTGCAGCTGTGCGTTGAGCTGGTCGACATGGATCGCGAGTCCTACAGCAAAACCGCGATTGGCGTGTAGGACTCAGGCCGCTTCGAGTTCGCTGCACACCTTGACCACCTGCTCACGCAACCACAGGTTGGCGCTGTCCTGATCAACGCTCTGGCTCCACTGCATGTCGAGGGTGAAGCCCGGCAAGCCGTTCGGTGCCTCACAGTGATTGAACACCGCTTCGTTGGTCAGCAAACGCTGGATACGGCGGGGCAGGGTGAGGATGAAGTCGGTGCCGGTGATCATTTTCAATGCCGCGCTGTAGCTGTTCGAGCGCGCGACGATCTGGCGTTTTTGCGCCTGCCGCGCGAGCCAGCCGTCGACCATGTTGGTGGTCGATGTCCACGGCGTCGGAAACACATGCCGACGTTCGGTAAAGGCCTGCAGGCTCAGGCGCGGTTCCAGTGGCGTGGCGCGTTTGTCGAAGACGCAGACCAGATCATCTTCCAGCAGCATCCGTGATTTCAGGTCAGTGTGATGGCGGTGGAAATTGGGACCAAAACTGATCACCAGATCAAGGCTGCCGTCGCGCAGTTCATCCGCCGGGACGTCGGTCTCGAACTTGTGCATGTTGACCATCACCGGTAAGTCATCGAAATCGAAACGTTTCAACAGGCGCGGCAGAATCAGTTGCTCGAAGTATTCCGGCGCGCAGATGTTGAAGGTGACGGCTTGCCGGGTCGGGTCGAACGTGGGGGCGCCGGCGTGGCACAGGTTGATGCTTTCGAGGATCTTCTGCACATGGCCATACATGGTGCTGGCCTTGTAGGTCGGACGCATGCCGGTGCGGGTGTTGATGAACAGTTCGTCTTCGAAACTGGTGCGCAGTTTTTTCAAACAGTAACTGACGGTGGACTGGCTGACGAACAGGGTTTCTGACACATCGGTAACGCTGCTTTGCTCATAAACAGCGATAAACACCATGAGATCCTGCATGTCGAGCTTTCGAAGCAAGTTACTGTTCAGCATCCGTTCTGTCTCGCTGTGCTCCTTGCGCTGAATCCGCGCAAACGTGTGCGAACGATCCTAACGGAACGATGGTGCCAGGACAAAGCCCTGTAGGACGTTTCACAGTCAGTTGTGGGACAGAAAGTTTTAGTAACACGACGTCGCCAATCAAACCGCTGAAAGATGGCCAGAAGCCTTTAGCTCGACGAGGGAAAGTGTCGGGCGTAATGCCTGGGATCGAAGCGCCACACCATCAACAGCATCACTCCCATCACAACGGTCAGCGACCACCAGGCCCACTCGAAACTCCCGAGCCAATCGCGGATCATTCCGGCCAGCAGCGGCGAAAGGCCGGCGATCAAGTAACCGATGCCCTGCACGAATGCGGTCAGCCCACCGGCACGTTGCGGGTTGTCGAGGTGATCGAGCGAGACGATCAGGCTCATCGGAAATAAACCGCCAATGCCCAGCCCTAACAGGCAGGGCCACAGCAGGCTGAGCTGTTGCGGGCTGAGGATCAGGCCGCAAAACCCGGCGATGATCAGCATCAGTAACGCCATCAGCATCACCCGCCGATCCCGGCTGCGATTGGCGATCGCGGGCACCACCAGGCCGGAAATCACCTCCATGGCCGTCAGAAAACCTAACAACAGCCCGGCGTCTTGTTCGCTCCAACCTTTTTCCACGTAGTACGGCGCGAGCCAGGCCAGCACGCAGGTATAGGACGCCGTCCCCAGACCAAAGAAGATGGCCAGTAACCAGGCGCGGGAATGGGCAAACAACGAATCTTTCCTGGTTGCCGCCATCACCGTGGATGACAGTTGGCTGCGTTGCGACCACCAGAACAGCAACGCGAGTAATGCCAGAATCGCCCAGATGGCCAAACCGCTGCGCCAGCTCCCGGTCTGCACCATCACCAGCGGTGCGAACGAGGCCGCAATGGCGGCGCCGCCCATGATCGACGTGACATACAAGCCCATGCACAGAGCGACGTTGTCGGCGAAGCGCGATTTGATCAGCGCCGGCATCAATGCCTGAATCAGCGCAACGCCGAGGCCGGCGAACACGGCGCTGACGATCAGTTCGGCTGCCGATTCGATAAACAGCCGCGACAGCGTCGCCAGGCCAATGATCAGCAGTGACAGGAAAACCGTCCGTTGCTCGCCCAGCCGCTGACTGATGCCAATGCCGAAAAACATCGCCAGCCCCATGGCCATCACCGGCAGCATGGTCAGCAGTGACGCGACGCTGAAACTCAGCGGGATGTCAGCGCGAATGGCCGACAGTAACGGGCCGACCGCCGCCATCGACGGACGCAGATTGAGGGCGACGAGCATGATCGCGAGCATCAGCCAGACAGCGGGGCGAGCAGTGGCGCGGACGTTTTCCATCATCAGACCTTTGAGCGGGGCCGACGATTAGGCGCGGAACCGTCTGCTTCGGGCAAACCAGAAAATCCACAGCCCTTTTTAAAAATCAAATACCGATCCCTGTAGGAGCTGTCGAGTGCAACGAGGCTGCGATCTTTTGATCTGGCTTTAAAGATCAAGATCAAAAGATCGCAGCCTGCGGCAGCTCCTACAGGGGCCGCATTGTTTACTGAATAAAAGCTGAACCATTCTCAAATACTTCGCAAGTTTAAGCGCATTGCCAAAAGCCAACTATTCGTTGGCGTCTTTTTCACAAAAAATTGATGCTTGCCTGCTTAAAGTTTCTCGTGCCTTAGTTAATGAAATTTTCACAATTGAAATTTCTTTCATGGACCGAGGCTCTTCTTTTCAGGAATCGCCCTTTCTATGTTGAAGTTAAAAGCCGTGCGCCCGGAATGGGTGACGTTGATTGCCAGTGCCTTTCTTTTAATCGGCTGCAATGTTGTCCTTTGGCAACACCTGTTCGAGATTACCGGCGCCGATGGCAAGGGCATCGCCATGCGCGTGGCGTTCGGGGTAATGATCCTCGCGGCATTCAACATTGTGCTGACGTTTCTGGCCTTTCGTCCGCTGCTCAAACCGCTGTTGACGCTGATATTCCTGGTCAGCGCCGGCGTGGCTTATTTCATGAGTCAATATGGCGTCATGATCGATGCCGGCATGTTTCGTAACTTTGCCGAAACCAATGCAACGGAAGTGCGAGATCTGCTCTCGTTAAAGTTGTTTGCTTATATTTTGTTGCTCGGTGTCTTGCCTTCATTTTTGTTGTGGAAGTTACCGATTAATTATCGTCGCTGGCACCGTGAGTTGCTCAGTAAAGTTATTGTCAGTGTCGCCTCGGCCGCGGTAATTGGCGGCGTAGCCCTGGCCAACTATCAGGGCTTGTCTTCATTGTTTCGCAACCATCACGAAATTCGCCTGATGTTGGTGCCCAGCAATTACATTGGCGCTTCGGCTGGTTACCTGCGTGAGCAAGTGGTTTCGGCGCAGCAACCGTTCGTCAAGATCGGCGAAGACGCCCAGCGTAATCCCGATCTGAACCTCCAGCCGCGCAAATCCCTGACCGTGCTGGTTGTGGGTGAGAGCGCCCGCGCGGAGAACTTCGGCATTCTTGGCTACAACCGCGATACAACGCCGCAACTCGATAAGGAAGCCGGGTTGATTGCCTTCACCGATGTACATTCCTGCGGCACGGAAACGGCTGTTTCGGTGCCGTGCATGTTCTCCAACATGGGTCGCAAGGATTACGACGCCAGCAAGGCGAAGAATGAAGAAGGTCTGCTCGACGTGCTCAAGCGTGCCGGTATCGACGTGATCTGGCGTGACAACCAGTCCGGCTGCAAAGGCACTTGCGATCGCGTCACCCTGCAAGATGTCAGCAACCTGAAAGACCCGGCGCTGTGCGCCAACAGCGAGTGCCGCGACGAAATCCTCCTGCAAGGCCTGCAGAGTTTTATCGATCATCTCGACAAGGACACCGTTCTGGTTCTGCATCAAATGGGCAGCCATGGCCCGGAATACTTCAAGCGTTATCCGAAGGAATACGAGCACTTCACCCCGGTATGTGAAAGTAACGCGCTGAATAACTGCAGCCGCGAAAGTATCGTCAACGGTTACGACAACACGCTGGTGTATACCGACCATGTGCTGTCGAGTCTGATCGATGTATTGCGCAGCAATCAGGACAAAGTCGATACCGCCATGTTGTACCTGTCGGACCACGGTGAGTCGCTTGGTGAATACAACCTGTTCCTGCACGGTACGCCTTACATGCTGGCGCCGGAGCAACAAAAGCATGTAGCGATGCTGGCGTGGTTCTCCGATAACTATCAGAAGGCTTATTCGGTCGACACCCATTGCCTGCAGATGAGCCGCGACAAACCGCTGAGCCAGGACAACCTGTTCCACTCGATGCTGGGTCTGCTGGAGGTCAAGAGCAAGGTCTATCAGCCGGATCTGGACATGTTTGCCGGTTGCCGTGGCGCGGTGATCGACGGCGTGCTCGCCAAGGAATGAGTCCAATCGGCTCCGTCGTGCTGACGCGTCGGGCCTGTCTGTTTCCACTGTCAGACTATTCTTGCTCTCTGGCAGGACATTTCGTTACAGCTCTTGCCCTTCACAGGCGCGTAAATCGCCGGTGGCGATATATACTGCGCGCCATTCTTCAAGGGAGAGCCGTGTGGCCATCGATATTCACTGGATTCGCGACAACGATAGCCTCGCGCAGTTTTGCGCCGAGTGGCAGCAGCTGCCGTTCGTTGCCCTCGACACCGAATTCATGCGGGTCGACACCTTCTACCCGATTGCCGGTCTGTTGCAGGTCGGCGACGGCAAACGCGCCTACCTGATCGATCCGCTGACCATCAACGCCTGGCAACCGCTGGCCGCGTTGCTGGAAAACCCGGCGGTGCTCAAAGTCCTGCATGCGTGCAGCGAAGACCTCGAAGTGCTGTTGCGCCTGACCGGCAGCCTGCCGGCGCCGATGTTCGACACACAACTGGCCGCGGCTTACCTGAACCTCGGTTTCTCGATGGGCTATTCGCGGCTGGTGCAGGAAGTGCTCGGCATCGAACTGCCGAAGGGCGAGACTCGCTCCGATTGGTTGCAGCGTCCGTTGTCCGACACGCAAATCAGCTACGCCGCCGAAGACGCCGTGCACTTGGCGGAGGTTTTCGTACAGCTGCGGCCGAAACTGTCTGACGACAAATTCGCCTGGGTGCTGGAGGACGGTGCCGAACTGGTCGCCAACCTGCGCCGCGAAACCGATCCTTACGAGGTTTATCGCGAGGCCAAACTGGCGTGGAAACTCTCGCGTGCGCAACTGGCCGTACTGCGTGAACTGTGCGCCTGGCGGGAAACCGAAGCCCGCGCCCGCGATCTGCCGCGCAACCGCATTGTCCGCGAGCATTCGCTGTGGCCGCTGGCCCGCACGCAACCGGACAACCTCGCCGCCCTGGGCAAGATCGAAGACATGCACCCGCGTACCGTGCGTCAGGACGGCCAATTTCTGCTTGATCTGATCAAGCGCTCTGGCAGTGTGGGGCCTGATCAATGGCCGCCGGCCGTAGCGGAGCCATTGCCGATCGAAGCCGCTGCGTTGATCAAACAACTGCGCGCATTGGGTCAGGCGGAGGCCGAGCGTCTGGGCATTGCCCCGGAACTGATGCTGCGCAAGAAAACCCTCGAAGCCCTGGTCAAAAGCGGTTATCCCGAGGGTCCTTACCAATTGCCTGAGTCGTTGCGTGGCTGGCGCCGCGAACTCATGGGTCAGAAGCTGCTCGACAGCCTGGCCACCGCCGGAGAACAGCCTTGAAACGTATTTGTTCCATCTACCAAAGCTCCAAGCGCAGCGGCATGTACCTTTACGTGCTCAAGAGCGATGCGCTTGAGCGTGTGCCGGAAGCGCTGATGCTGGCGTTCGGCAAGCCGAAGCATTCCTTCGATCTGGTGCTGTCGCCCGAGCGCAAACTGGCCAGCGAAGACATCGTCGTGGTCCTGGAGAACCTCGACAAGCAGGGCTACCACCTGCAAATGCCGCCGGCCGAGGATGAGTACATCGAGCACTTGCCCGAAGAGTTGTTGCGACGCAACGACCCGGTCTGATCTGCGAGGCTCTGTTCTGAGTCTCGGTTTACCCTGGAACTGTTTTTACCGCGATGGCCGCCCGAATCCGGCGGCCGTTTGCACGGTTTGCGAAAGGTTTGAAGATGCGCGTTCTGATTGCTGAACACGACCACGCGATATACGCCCGGCTGCTGCGTCAGGCAGCGCCCGAGCTTGAAGTACTGACCAGCGGCGACTCCGCCGAGCTGGCCCGGCAGGCGGCCGATTGCCCGGTGTGGCTTGGGCAACCGGATCTATTGGCGACCCTGCTGCGCCAAGGGCACCAGCCACAGTGGCTGCAATCGACCTGGGCCGGCATTACGCCGTTACTCGCGGACGGTTTGCGCCGTGATTACCGCTTGACCCGTGCAGTGGGGATTTTCGGTCAGGTGATGGCCGAGTACGTGCTGACCTATATCCTCGGCCATGAGCGCGAAGTGCTGGCGCGCCTGGTCAGCCAGGTCGAACGCAAGTGGGACAATCGCAGCGGCCAGAGCCTGGTCGGACGCAAAGTGCTGATCGTCGGCACCGGTGACATCGGCCAGAGCGTGGCGCAGTTCCTGCTGCCGTTCGGCATCGAGTTATACGGCATCGCCAGCACTGCCCGCGAGCAAGCGCCGTTTGTCGAAGTCGGTTCGATGGCCGATCTGCCACGGCTGGTGGGCGAGGTGGATTACGTGGTCAATCTGCTGCCGAACACCGAGCACACCCACGACATCTACGATGCGGCGCTGTTCAAGCAATTCAAACCGACCGGGTTGTTTATCAATGCCGGGCGCGGGGTCGCGGTGGTCGATGCCGATCTGGTGGAAGCGTTGAAGGAAGGGCATCTGGCGGGGGCGGTGATCGACGTTTGCCGTCAGGAGCCACTGCCGCAACGGCATCCGTTCTGGACGGCGTGGGGCTTGCTGCTGACCGGGCACAGCTCGGCACCGACTTCGCCGGCGTTGATGGTGCAGCTGTTTGTCGAGAACCTGAAGGCGTATCAGGCGGGTGAGGCGTTGCGCGGGGAAGTGGATTTCAACCGCGGCTACTGATCTCCTTGCTTCAGATCGTTCCCACGCTCCGCGTGGGAATGCAGCCGGGGACGCTCTGCGTCCCATTGGAACGCGGAGCGTCCCTTGAGTCGTTCCCACGCGGAGCGTGGGAACGATCATTTGCGCTGTGGCTTAGAGGGTGAAGTCGCCTTCCGCCGCCAGTTCGCTCAGCGGGCGACGCGGGCTCGGCTCTTCACGGGCCTGCAGGTATTCAGCCAGCGTTGCCTTGTCACCGAGTTTGCCAACGGCCACCGCCGCGTGCAGTGCATAACCTTCAGGTATGTTCAGCTCCTTGCGCGTCAGCTCCTGATCGAACCCGGCCATGCCGTGGGTGTGCCAGCCGCTGAGGCTCGCTTGCAGCGCCAGATGACCCCACGCCGAACCGGTGTCGAAGGTGTGCCACAACGCTGGAGTTTCTTCGCTGGCGCCCGGTGCAGTGAACGTGGTTTTCGAAATCACGATCACCAGCGCCGACGCATGCTGCGCCCAGCTACGGTTGAACTCATTCAACAGGCCCAGATAACGCTCCCAGTTTGGCGTATCGCGACGCGCGTACAGAAAGCGCCAAGGTTGCGAGTTGTACGCCGAGGGCGCCCAGCGTGCCGCTTCGAAGAAGCTCAGCAGGGTTTCTTCTGGAATCGCTTCGCCGGTAAAGGCGCGCGGCGACCAGCGGTCGGTGAATTGTGGGTGAATGGCGTAATCGGCAACGCGAGGGTTGGCACTCATCGAGAGATTCCTTGCTACGTTTGAGTCAGGGATTTGAATGAAAATCCGGCGGGATCAGTTGCGCTGAACGATGGGGTTTTCCGAGCCTGAGGGTTCACCACAATGCAACGCGGTCGAGCGTTAATGGCTTGCGGGCAAGGCTCCTTGCGACTGGCAAAGCTACGCGCCGCCACAAAAACTGACAAGTCCCGCATAACCGGCAGTCGCCAACGCTTGGCCCGCAAGGCCTTGAGCACTAGACTGGCGGCCTTTTCACCACCTGATGTTGATGCTTGAGCCATGGTCGCCAAAGTCGAACCGTTCTGGATACGCAAAACCCTCGATCAACTGGATCACCAGGAATGGGAATCGCTGTGCGACGGCTGTGGTCTGTGCTGCCTGCAAAAGCTCGAGGATGAGGAAGACAGCAGCGTTTACTACACGCGCATCGCCTGCAAACTGCTGGACCTGAAAACCTGTCAGTGCAGCGATTATCCGAATCGCCTGAAGTTTGTCCCGGATTGCATCCAGCTCACCCCGGGCCAGGCTGAAGAATTCAAATGGCTGCCGCCGACCTGTGGTTATCGACTGGTCAGCGAAGGCAAGGATCTGCCGCTGTGGCACCACTTGGTGTGCGGTGACCGCGATGCGGTGCACCATGAACGGATCTCCCAATCCGGGCGCATGCTCGCTGAAGGCAGCGTGCCGGAGGATGACTGGGAAGATCATCTGATTTTCCGCGCAGGCTGATCCCTGCGCACGCAAGCTTTACCAGGGAGTGTGTATGGCTGTCGGATTGCAGCGGGCGTTGATGATCGCGCTGCTGGCACTGAGTGCGCCGGTCTGGGCGGCGAAGAAAGTCGATCTGGATTATCACGTGCGCCTGTTGCCACAAAGTGATCAGGCCGAGGTGCGTCTGACCCTGGCCAAAGGTGAGGCGGTGCGCAGTCTCGATTTCGATCTTGGCGACGGCAGCCATTACAGCGACTTCAAGGCTGACGGCCAGTGGCTGCTGAGCCCGGGTAAACAGGCGCGCGGGGTCTGGCGTCCCGCCAGCGAAAAGTCCAGCCTGAGTTACCGCGTGCGCATCAGCCACGGCCGCAAGAACGGTAGTTTCGATACGCGCATGACCCCGACTTGGGCGTTGATGCGTGGCGACGAACTGGTACCGCCAGCCAAACTCGATCAACAGGACGGCACCGAACTGGTCGCGCGTCTGCAATTCGAATTGCCCGACGGTTGGAAGAGCATCGAAACCGCTTGGCCGCGCATCGGCAAAAACAAATTCCGCATCGACAACCCTTCACGCCTGTTCGACCGCCCGACCGGCTGGATGCTCGCCGGCCAACTCGGCAGCCGCCGCACACGTTTGGGCGAAACCGAAGTCACCGTGGCCTCGCCGCAAGGGCAGGGCATGCGCAGGATGGACGTGATGACGTTGCTGACGTTCGTCTGGCCGCAGGTGCAGGCGGTCTATCCGCGCCATCCGACCAAACTGTTGATCGTCGGCGCCAACGACCCGATGTGGCGTGGCAGCCTCGGTGCGCATGAATCCATCTACGTGAACACACGGTTGCCGCTGGTCAGCGAAAGCGGCAGCAGCGCTTTGGTGCGTGAGCTGGCGCAGGTGTTCGGGCGGATCAACGACGAGCAGCGCAGCGACTGGATCAGCGAGGGTTTTGCCGAGTATTACGCCATTGAACTGGTGCGCCGCGCCGGTGGCATGAGCGATGAGCGTTATCAAAGTTTGCAGGCGAAACTGGCCAGGGACAGCCAGAAAGTCACGACCTTGCGCGGCGAGCAGATCAGCCCGGCACAGGTTTCGAAGGCGGTGGTGGTATTGCAGGAGCTGGATCGCGAGATTCGCTTGAAGACGCGCAACAAGCGTTCGCTGGATGATGTGTTGCGTGGGGCGATGCATTTGGGGACGGTGAGTACCAAGGAGTTTGTGCAACTGGCGGAGAGCGTTCTCGGTGAGTCCTCCAAAGTCCTTGATACCGCGTTGCTACAGTGACACCGCTATCGCGAGCAGGCTCACTCCTACAAGGGACCGTATTCCAAATGTAGGAGTGAGCCTGCTCGCGATGGGGCCTCTAACCCCACCGCAAATCTCGGATCAAACCCCGGCTTTCGGCGACTTCACCGAATCATTGCCGGTCACCGTAGCGGTGCTGGTCGCCGCCTCGGCATTCGCCTTCAGCTTGCTCAACTCTTCCCCAGCCCGCTCGATCTTCGCCCGCACATTGTTCATGTCCTGACGACTCTTCTCGATCAGGCTCTTCACCGAACTGTGCCCGGTAATCCCACGCGCCATGGCCACGCCGCCAATCGCCACCTGAATCAAGCCGAACACCCCGCCGCGGCGCAGGCCTTTGCCGACCATGATCACGCCGCCAGCCAGCGAGCCGATGCGCTCCCAGCCTTCGACGTTCTGCTCGGAACGGCTCTGGAACGGGGTGGATTCGATACGTTCGACGCGTTTGAGCTCGGTCATGATCTTTCTCCAGGCAATGAGTAATGGATAAACAAGCTGACTGCCGGAGCGGTCAGCTCGTTCCATCGAATGTGCGATGTTTTAGCGGAATTTTGGCCCGGAGCGAGTGTTCAAGCCCTTGGCCATGCGGTCATAGAGCACGACGTTGACCGTCGCGGCGAGGTTCATACAGCCGGTGGTCGGGATGTACACGACGTCTTCGCACCAGTCGCGAATCTCTTTATCCAGCGAGCCGTCTTCGGGGCCGAAGATGTACAGGGCGCGATCCGGGTGAGTGTATTCCGGCAGCGGGCGGGCGCCCTCGACCAGTTCCACGGCGACGGGCACGCAGTTGAGCGGGAGAATCTTTTTCAGATCGTCGATGCCGATCAGCGGGATGTCGTAGTGCACGCGTTTGGTGTCAGTGACGAAGTCGGCGGCGCGTTCATAACGCTTGCCGGTGTAGAACACCGACGCCACGCCATAGCAGCCTGCGGCGCGCATCACCGAACCGACGTTCTCCGGTGATTTGGGGTTATACAAACCAATGCAGCTGTACCGTTTGTCTGCCACGAGCGGGGTGCCTTCGGGAAAAAGAGCGCGATTATACGGGGTTTGGGAGAGGGCGGGCAGATTCGAGATCTGCGGTGTCTGCTCTGGCCCTATCGCTGGCAAGCCAGCTCCCACAGGGATCTCGGGTGTTCACAAAATTTGTGAGCGATCAAAATCATTGTGGGAGCTGGCTTGCCAGCGATGAGGCCAGTTCAGGCAATGAAGATCAGTCTTCTTTCTTCATCAACCCGGCCAACGCGGCAAACGGGTTGTGCGTCGCCTTGGCGATCTTCGGCGTGCTCAGCGAACCTTCGCTGAAATACTGCTGATCGGTATAGCGCGAGTGTTCGTTGTCGTGGCAATACAGGCACAACAATTCCCAGTTCGAGCCGTCCTGCGGGTTGTTGTCGTGGTTGTGGTCGCGGTGGTGCACGGTCAGTTCGCTCAGGCGCTTGCCGGAAAATTCACGGGTGCAGCGGCCACAGACGTGCGGGTACATCTTCAGGGCTTTGTCGCGGTAGCCCATTTCCTTGTCGCGCTGGTTGTCGGCGAGGATGCGATCCAGCTTCGACGTATTGGTTGGGGTGGACGAACTCATGGGTTCACCTTTGTAAAAGACTAATGACGGTTATGGGCAGAGTTTAGCTCAGCCCTTGAGCTTCTCGGCAATCCAGATCGTGTGGCGCGTGCCCTTGTTGCCGTGGGCGAAGACCTGGACTTCTTCGGCCTTGAAACCGGCCTTCTTCAATTTGTCGGAAAACAGCCGGTCGGCGCTGGCCGACCATACGGCGAGCACGCCTTTGGGGCGCAAGGCTTTGGCGCAGGCATTCAGACCAGCGGCGGAGTACAGCCAACTGTTGGCCTTTTGCGTCAGGCCTTCGGGGCCGTTGTCGACGTCGAGCATGATCGCGTCGAAGCCGTTCGGCTCGCTTTGCAGCACCTTGGCCACGTCTTCCTGGCGGATCACCGTGCGCGGATCAAGCAGCGGACGACCGGACTTTTCCCCGAGCGGGCCACGGTTCCACTCGACCACGCCGGGCACCAGTTCCGCGACCACCACTTGGGCAGTTTTACCCAGATGCTTGAGCGCGGAGGCGAGGGTGAAACCCATGCCCAGACCGCCGATCAGTACCCGCGAATCCGGACGCCCGGCGACCTTGCGGCAAGGGATCTCGGCCAAGGCATCTTCAGAGCCGTGCATGCGCGTGTTCATCAATTGCCCGCCGTCGCCGCCCTGGATCTTGATGACAAAATCCTCGCCATACTCGAACAGGCACAGGGCACCGCCGCTTTCAGGGATCGGGGTGGTGTCGAGCAGAACGAAACGTTTCATGGAAATCTCTACAAGGGGGAAGGCAAGCAGGCCCGTTGGGAGTAGCCTGAGCGCAGACTAGAGGCCAAACGGAGCCCTTGATGAAGCGCACCATTCTAACGGTCATTGCCCTGGCCGCGCTCACGATTACTGTAGTGCAGGCGCAACAGGCCATTCCGGTCAGCCCGGCGCCGCAACCCGGCTCGCCCGGTACCGCAACGCCGACGCCGTATCCGCAGATCACGCCGATCAACATTCCCAAGTCCGGTGCCGGCAGTGGCAGTCCGCCGCTGGTGCCGATCGAAATGCCCAGCCCGCCGAGCAAGGATCAACCGGTGCCGGGCATTGAACCGAGCGGCAGCAAGGCAAAATCTCCCGGCGGTTAAACCTGTTGCGCCGCCAGTTGGCCGTCGGCCATGCGCAGGCGTTTCGACAGGGAAACGGCGAGGGCGCGGATGATCTTCGCGGCGATCTTCGGCGCGTCGTTGAGCATTTTTTCCAGCGAATCCTTGCCGAGGTTCAGCAACTGGCAGTTGCTCGCGGCAATGCAGGTGGCCGAACGTCGCTCACCGTCGAGCACGGCCATTTCGCCGAACGCGCGACCGCTGCGCAAGGTGGCCATGGTGATCACCTGACCATCGGGCCCGGTTTTCTGCACGGCGACCTGGCCGGTGTGGAGGATGCACATGAAACTGCCGGCATCGCCCTCGCGGAAAATCGCTTCGCCTTCAGCCACGGTGCTGATGCTGAAGTAGCCGGAAGCGGCCGCAAAGTCGGCCAGCTGCAATTGATCGAACAGGCCGCAGTCCATCAGCCAGTCGCGGATTTCGTTGTTCAGGAAGGTCGGTTCTGACATGTCGTCACGGTCTTTTTGTTTTCACTGTTTCAGGCTTCACACGTCCCTGGTAGGAGCTGCCGAAGGCTGCGATGTGTTGATCTTGCCTTTGAAAAAATCAAAATCAAAAGATCGCAGCCTTCGGCAGCTCCTACAGGGATCTGTGGGGTATCGGCCTCTCGGGTCTGCAATTAAGACCCAAGTGACCGACGGAGTTCCTCAGGCCAGGCCCAAAACCTTGAAAACAAATGCGTATTCGAGTGCTACGTCACGTAATCCCTGATAGCGCCCGCTCATCCCGCCGTGCCCGGCGCCCAGTTCAGTCTTCAGCAGCAGGACGTTGTCGTCGGTCTTGGTCGCGCGCAGTTTCGCCACCCACTTGGCCGCTTCCCAGTACTGCACGCGACTGTCGTTGTAGCCGGCGATTACCAGCGTCGCCGGATAATCCTGCGCGCTGACGTTTTCGTAGGGCGCGTAAGCCTTGATCCGCTCGTAGACTTCCGGCTCTTCGGGATTGCCCCACTCGTCGTACTCAGTGACGGTCAGCGGCAGTTCCGGGTCGAGCATGGTATTGAGCACGTCGACGAACGGCACTTCAGCAATCGCCACGCCGAACAGATCCGGACGCTGGTTGAGCACGGCACCGATGAGCAAACCACCCGCGCTGCCGCCACTGATTGCCAATTTGTCCGCTGTGGTAATGCCGTTGAGGATCAGAAACTCGGCGCAGGCAATGAAGTCGCTGAAGGTGTTGTGCTTGTGCTCCTGCTTGCCGGCGCGATACCAGGCTTCGCCCAACTCGCCGCCGCCACGCACGTGGGCGATGGCGAAGGCCATGCCACGATCCAGAAGGCTCAGGCGCGCATGGGAGAACCACGGATCAAGGCTCGAACCGTAAGCGCCATAGCCATAGAGATAAAGCGGCACCGCTTTGCCGACCATTTCGCGCTTCATCACCAGGCTGATCGGCACTTGCGTACCGTCCGGCGCCGTCGCCCACAGGCGTTGGCTAACGTAGGCATCGGCGTCGAACGGGCCGAGCACCGGGGTTTCTTTCAACACCGTTTGTTCGCCGTTGGCGAGGATCAGTTGGCGAACTTGTGCCGGGCGGTTCAATGCCTCGTAGCGCAGACGAATACGGTCGCTCTCGAACTCCAGGCTGTTTTGCACATAGAGGCTGTAGGCCGCGTCCGGCAATTGCACGCGATACGGCGCCAGGCCCTGTGGGTGAACTTCGATGATCGGTAGTCCACCTTCGCGCAGGCTCAGGGTCATGGCCTCGGTGTTAAGGCTGACGCCATCGAGCATCACCGTGTCGCTGTGGGGGATCAGGTTTTGCCAGTCGGCTTCGGTCGGCGCGATGCCAGTGTCCGGGGCCTGATACAGGGCGTAGTTGATGCCGTCACGATTGGTGCGGATAAACCACGTCCAAACCCCATCGAGCAGGCCGTGATCGACATCGTATTCATGGTCTTCGACACGCGGGGCCAGGCAAGTAAACGGCAGGTGCGGTTGATTGGCATCCAGCGCCCAGACTTCACTGGTGGTCTTGCTGCCCAGCGAGAGCAGCAGTTGCTGCTCAGAGCTGGAACGGTAGCAATGCAGGAAGAAACGCCCGTCTGCCTCGTGGAAAACTTCTTCGGCAGCAGTGCCATCGAGGCGATAGCGGAACAACTTGTGTGGACGATGGGTGTCGTCGAGCACGCCGAAAAACAGGGTCAGGCTGTCGTTGGCCCAAGTCATGCTGCCGTCGCAGTCTTCGAATTCCAGTTCGCTGACTTTGTCGTTGGCCAGTTCCTTGACGAACAGCGTGTAAATCTCATCGCCCGAGGCGTCGACACTGTAGGCCAGACGCTGGTGATCGGGGCTGATGCTGAACGCACCGAGTGAGAAGAACCCGCCGTTGGCCAGCACATTCGGGTCGAGCAGCAGTTGTTCGCGGTTTTCATCGAGGGTCAGGCTGTCGTCCGCCGGTCGCGGGCAACGGTAGTGTCGGGCGTATTCGTCGCCCGCCGTAGTGCGCGTGTAATACAGATACGGGCCCCAAGGTGAGGGCAGGGACAGGTCGGTTTCGAGGATTCGGCTCTTGATCTCTTCGAACAGGGTTTCACGCAGTTCGGCCTGATCGGCGGTTTGCGCCTCTTGCCAGGCGTTTTCGGCCTTGAGGTAATCGAGCACCGCGTCGGTGTCGCGTTCCTGCAGCCAGGCATACGGGTCGGCACCGGGCGCCTTGTGGGCAATCGGAGCACTGATGACGTTGGCGGATTGGGGCATGGAAGGCTCTCGGACAAATTACGGAATGGGGTTTTCGCAGCTTTTGAAACCGTCGCAGGCCCTGTAGGAGTGAGCATGCTCGCGATAAGGCCGGCACATTCAACATCAATGTTGTCAGGCTGTCCGTCATCGCGAGCAGGCTCACTCCTACAGGTCGCATGTCTATTGGGACAAGCCGCACGGGCGAAAAGTCGTTACTATAAGCGCCTCTTTGCCTGCCTTGCCATGGACACCATGACCGAGAACGACTATCTGATCGCCTGGGGCCTCTACGCCTTTGCCGCTGTGGGCTGCCTGTTGGTATGGATGCGCCTGACCACCTGGATGTGGCGCTGGTTGCGCGAACCGCTGCGTGTGTTGATGGCGGTGTTGCTGTTCAGCCCGACCATCATCGACCCGGTGAAAGCCAAGGTTGCGCCGTCCATTGCCATCACCGCGCTGGACCTGGCCTTCAAGGTCGGCAACAACGCCTGGCGGGCGATCTCCGATCTGTTCATGTACAGCATGATCGCGTTCGGCATCTACCTGATTTTCGTGTTGATCCGCTTGCCGATCGAGCGTGCTTCGCGTGCGCGCCGCGAGCAGGCCGAAGCCGCGAAAGCTGCCGCCCGCGCCGATGACCGCGATGACGATCAACCGTTTGGCGGCGCCGGTGATGACCGCTACGGTCGTCCACCCTTGCCGAACAACCCGCAGCGCATGCGGGTCGAGCCGCGCCTGTAACCCGAGAGTCCGCACATGTGTGAATTACTGGGCATGAGTGCCAACGTGCCGACCGATATCGTGTTCAGCTTCACCGGCCTGATGCAGCGTGGCGGTCGCACCGGCCCGCACCGCGACGGTTGGGGCATTGCCTTCTATGAGGGCCGGGGTTTGCGTCTGTTTCAGGACCCGGCGGCGAGTTGCGAGTCGGAAGTCGCCAATCTGGTGCAGCGCTATCCAATCAAAAGCGAAGTGGTCATCGGCCACATCCGCCAGGCCAACGTCGGTAAGGTCTGCCTGTCCAACACCCACCCGTTCGTCCGCGAACTGTGGGGACGCAACTGGTGCTTCGCGCACAACGGCCAGTTGGCCGATTTCACCCCGATCAAAAGCTTCTACCGCCCGGTCGGCGATACCGATAGCGAAGCGGCGTTCTGCGATTTGCTCAACCGCGTGCGTGCAGCATTCCCGGAACCGGTCGATATAGAAGAGCTGCTGCCCGATCTGGTCGCCGCCTGCGCTGAGTATCGCAGCAAAGGCGTGTTCAACTGCCTGCTCAGCGACGGCGACTGGCTGTTCTGCTATTGCTCGACCAAACTCGCACAGATCACCCGTCGCGCCCCGTTCGGCCCGGCGCGCCTGAAGGATGTCGACGTTATCGTCGATTTCCAGGCGGAAACCACGCCCAACGACGTGGTCACGGTGATTGCCACCGAACCTTTGACCGAAAACGAAACCTGGACCCGCTACGAACCGGGCCAATGGAGCCTGTGGCGACGCGGCGAATGCGTCAGTCAGGGCAAGACCGAATAAGGATTGCACCCCATGTTGCTCAGTTATGTACGGCTGGTGTTGTTTGCGGCGGGCCTGTTGATCGGTGTCCAGGTGCCAGGCTTCATCAACGATTACGCGAAACGTGTCGAGGCGCATCTGATCGAAGCGCAGACCGGTTTGCGCGGTTTTCAAGGGACTGCCGAGCAGTTCTTCAAGGGCGATATGCAGGCACTGGTCGCGCATTACCGCGCCAGTGAAGATCCGATCTTCCGCAGCGACGCCGACAGTCTGAACACCTTGCTCACGCGTCAGGTGGCGTTGGACAAGCAGTTCCAGGCGATGCAAGGCCCGTGGTACATCCGCTTCCTGCAAGTGGTGCTGGCCGCCGATCCGGATATCCGCAAGGAAACCTGGAACGGTTACAGCTATCAGATCCTGCTGACGCCGGAAGCGATGATCTGGGGCATGAGCGGCGCGTTGCTGCTGTCGTTCGGCATTGAATGCCTGTTCCGCTTGATCGACTGGGTCGTACTCGGTGGCCGGCGTCTGCGCCAGAGCCGGCCGATCGAAGACCGCGATGTGCGCGGTCTCTGATGATCGTTCCCACGCTCTGCGTGGGAACGCCTCAACGGACGCTCCGCGTTCGGCTTTCGAGGGACGCGGAGCGTCCCGGGCTGCATTCCCACGCGGAGCGTGGGAATGATCACGGTGTCAGGGCGATATAGTCAGTGCCCATCTTGATCGCATACCCCTCCAGCACCTGCTGACACAACGTCACAATCTCCTCGACCCACTCAACCCCCACCCGCCACGACACCACCACCTGCAGATTCGGTGGCCGTTGATCGATGTTGAGCAAGGTCAATTCGCCCCGCGCCAGCTCCTCCGCAACCAGCACCGGCGGCAGCACACCAATCCCAAATCCATCGCGTAACAAGCGGGTAATCGCCGACACCGAGTTCACGCAATTCAAGCGTGGCGCGAGTACGCCACTGGCTTGCATCAAAGCCAACAGATCCTGATGCGGTCGGGAGTTTTTCGAGTAGGTGATGATCCGTTCCTGCGCCAGTTCGGCAAGGTCGGCATAGTCGCGGTTATAGATCGAATTGCTGGCGACGATCCAGCCGAGCGGATGGCTGGCCAGCTCCAGACTGCGCACGCTTTCATGGCGGATCAGATCGGTTTGCAGAACGATATCGAGAAAGCCTTTTTGCAACTGATCGCAGAGGTTCAACGAAGTATCCGCCACCAGCTCGATTTCCACCCGTGGATACAGGTCCGTCATCTGTGCCACCAACGGGCTGAGCCAGGTGTGAATCACCGTGTCCATCACGCCGATGCGCACGCGGCCGACTTTGCTTGAGCGGGTCTCGATCGACTGTTTCAGCGCCGACATGGTGTCGAGCATCTGCTCGGCGTACTCCAGCACTTTCAACCCTTCGGGCGTCAGGCTGACACCGCGTGAATCGCGCAAAAACAGCTTCACCCCCAGCTCGCCTTCCAGTACCGCGATGCGGCTGGAAATCGACGCCTGGGTGGTGAACAGCTTGTCGGCGGTCAGGCGAAAACTCTTCAGTCGGGCGACCCAGACAAAGGTCTCGAGAAACTTCAGGTTCATGGGCAAGGCTCGGGTGACAAATTTTTCTTATGGCTAAGGCGGGTTTTTATTCGTTGGACGCAGCGGGGCCGCGCGACGAAAAATCGACGCATCCGGTCCCCACGATAGGCGTCGTCGGGGCTACGAACAAGACCAATAAAAAACCTGCGGAGATAAGCCATGCGTGCTCCCGACACCCTAGAAGCATCCACGGCAACGGCGCGCCCCGGGCCGTTCGACTGGTATCGCAACATCAATCAGCAGGAGCGCCGTACGTTCTGGAGCTGCAAGATCGGCTACGGTCTGGACGGCATGGACACGCAAATGCTCAGTTTCGTCGTGCCGACGCTGATTGCGATGTGGGGCATCACCACCGGCGAAGCGGGGCTGATCCACACCAGCACGTTGATCGCTTCGGCCATCGGCGGCTGGGTCGCTGGGATTCTCTCAGACCGCATCGGTCGCGTGCGCACCCTGCAACTCACGGTGTTGTGGTTCGCCTTCTTCACCTTCCTCTGCGGCTTCGCGCAGAACTACGAACAACTGCTGATCGCCCGGACCGTGATGGGCTTCGGTTTCGGCGGCGAATGGACGGCTGGCGCGGTACTGATCGGCGAGGTGATCCGCGCCAAGGATCGCGGCAAAGCGGTGGGCATGGTGCAATCCGGTTGGGCGCTGGGCTGGGGACTGACGGCGATTCTGTATGCGTTGCTGTTTTCCGTGTTGCCACCGGAAGATGCCTGGCGCGCGCTGTTCATCCTCGGCATTGTGCCGGCGATTTTCGTGATTTTCGTCCGTCGTCTGGTCAAGGATCCGGAGATATATCGCGAGGCTAAAGCCCAACAAACGCCGGAGAATCAATCGAAGTTCTACGAGATCTTCGCGCCGGGCATGCTCTTCACCACGTTCCGCGCTTCACTGCTGACCACTGGCGCACTCGGTGGTTACTACGCGATCACTTCCTGGCTGCCGACCTTTCTGAAAAACGAACGCGGTTTGAGCGTGCTCGGTACGGGCGGTTATCTGGCGATGGTGATTGTCGGCTCCTACGTCGGTTACGTGATCAGCGCTTATCTGACTGACCTGCTCGGGCGGAAAAAGAACTTCATCCTGTTCGCGGTCGGCTCGTTCACCATCGTTCTGCTCTACACGCAACTGCCGGTCAGCAATGGCGTGATGCTGTGGCTGGGCTTCCCGTTGGGCTTCTTTGCTTCAGGGATTTTCAGCGGCATGGGCGCGTTTCTGACTGAATTGTTTCCTACGCGAATTCGCGGTTCGGGGCAGGGCTTTTGCTACAACATCGGTCGGGCACTGGCGGCTTTGTTTCCGCTGCTGATCGGCTTGCTTAGCCAGAAGGTGCCGTTGAGTGTCGGCATTGGCGCGTTTGCGGCGGTGTCTTACGGCGTGGTGATTATCGCGGCATTGAGCCTGCCGGAAACCCGTGGCAAGCAACTCGATGCGCAGTAACTGATAACCTGCTTAGCACAGTCCTACAGATAAAAAGACAAGCACCTACAGGAGTGTTCACCGTGAGCCGCCTGCTATTGAATTGCGACATTGGCGAGAGCTTCGGCAGCTGGACCATGGGTCTGGATGCCGAGGTCATGCCCTTCATCGATTGTGCCAACGTGGCTTGCGGTTTCCATGCCGGCGACCCGAGCATCATGCGCAAGACCGTCAGCCTGGCATTGAGCCACGGCGTGCAGATCGGCGCACACCCGGCTTATCAGGATCTGGTCGGTTTCGGCCGCCGCTCAATGGCGTATTCGGCGCAAGAGCTGCAAGACATCCTGCATTACCAGATCGGCGCGCTCGACGGCATTTGCAAGGCCCAGGGCGGGCGCGTCAGTTACGTCAAACCCCACGGCGCGATGTACAACGACATGATGGCCAACCCGGCGCAATTGCGTGCGGTGATTCAGGCAGTGGCCGCTTATGACCGCAGCCTGCCGTTGATGCTGATGGCCACCCGCGACAACTCGGCGGCGCAGCAGATCGGCGATGAATATGGCGTGACATTGTGGTTCGAAGCCTTCGCTGACCGCGCTTACGACAGTGCCGGCAAACTGGTTTCACGACAATTGCCGGGCGCGGTGCATCACGATCCGGAAAAAATCATCGAGCAAGCCCTGACCATTGCCCGTGGCGACAACCTCAGCGCCAGCGACGGCAGCGCCTTGCGCCTGCACGCCAACACCCTTTGCGTGCACGGCGACAACGCCAGTTCGGTAGCGGCCGTGCAGCGCATTCGCGAGGCCCTGAATCAGCAGAGCGCCTTATGAACCCAAGGATTGAAGTGGTGGCACTGGATTGCCTGATGCTGCGTCTGTTCGATGAAATCGCCGAAGCCAACATGCCGTGGATGCTCGCTGCCAGTGAGCGTTTGCGTGCGGTATTCGGTGAGCAACTGATCGATCTGGTGCCGTCCTATACGACGCTGATGGTGCATTACGATTTGACTGCACTGAGTCCGAGTCAGGCGCGGGAATTGATCGCCGAAGCGCTGATCGATCTGTCACCGAATGCGCGAACTGGCGGCCAATGTCATGCGTTGCCGGTCTGGTATGACTTGAGCGTCGGCCCTGAGTTGAGTTTGCTGGCCGAGCGCAGCGGTCTGGCGGTGGATGAAGTGATCCGTCGCCACAGCGGACGTGAGTATCAGGTATTCGCCCTTGGTTTCGCGCCGGGTTTCGCGTTTATGGGGTTGGTCGAAGAAGTGCTTGCCGCGCCTCGCCTGAACACACCACGCAAAAAAGTCGCTGCCGGTAGCGTCGGCATTGCCGAACGGCAGACGGCGGCTTACCCCGTGGTCTCTCCCGGCGGCTGGAACCTGATCGGCCGCACCCCGGCCAAGTTGTTCGACCGCAATCGCGACGGCTACAGCCTGATGCAACCGGGCGACACGGTGCGATTCGAAGCGGTCAGTCATGCCGAGTTCGTCAATCTGGGTGGTGATGACACACCACTGGAGGCGCAGACATGAGCCGACTGACGATTGAAGCCAGTACCCCGTTGTGCCTGTTGCAGGACGCGGGACGGTTTGGCGTGCGGCACCTGGGCGTCACCCAGGGCGGTGCGGCGGATTGGTGTTCGATGAGCTGGGCCAACTGGTTGCTCGGCAATAACCTCGATGCAACGGTGATCGAAATCACCCTCGGCGGGTTTGCCGTCGTCGCTGCAGAGGATTGTTTGCTGGCACTGGCCGGAGCTGATCTTGGCGCACAGATTGATGGTCAACCGCTGGCGCCGTGGCGCAGTTTCAAGTTGGGTAAAGGACAGAAGTTGCTGTTCACGCAACCGTTGCTCGGTGCCCGGGCCTATCTGGCGGCGCCCGGCGGCTTCGAGGCCCCCAAGGTCTTGGGCAGCAGCGCGACGGTGGTGCGTGAAGAGTTCGGTGGGCTGGACGGTATGGGCTTGCCGTTGGCCAAGGGCGCGACGCTGAGTTATCACAGGAAATCGCTATGTGTTCGCGAAGTGCCTTTGGATTTACGACCGGATTTGAAAGCGAATGCACCGCTGGATCTGGTGCTCGGCGCACAGATCGGCCAGTTCAGTGGGCAGAGTTTGTTTGATGCCTTCAACAGTGCCTGGACGCTGGACAGTCGCGCTGATCGCATGGGCATTCGTTTGCTGGGCAAGGCGTTGGAATATCAGGGGCAGCCGATGATTTCCGAAGGCATTCCACTCGGGGCGGTGCAGGTACCGCCGGACGGGCAACCGATCGTGTTGCTCAATGATCGTCAGACCATTGGTGGTTATCCACGCTTGGGGGCGCTGACACCCTTGGCGCTGGCGAGGCTGGCGCAATGTCTCCCGGGTGACAGGGTGCGGTTCACGCCAGTCATGCAAGAGCGTGCATGGCATGACCATATCAACTACCTGAAGTCCTACTTGTAATTGTCCGTACTTCGGACGGAAGACCGAGATTTTTCCTGGCGCATCAGTACGTCGCCCTACATCGCTTGTCGAGCATGTATGAAACTATCGGTCTTCATCTTTTACAAGGAAGTTACAGATGCGTTTTATGACAGTAATGGCCCAATCAAAGGGCGAATGTGCGAGCAGTGTCGATGGGCACATTGTCGGTTTTTATGAGGGTGTGGACTGCGTGCCGGTTTATCGGGCGAGCATCGATCGTTTCTACAATGTGCAACGACTGGACGCCGACCGGGCCGGTCATCAGGACATCGTTGCGCGTATCGAGACATTTATGTCCACCGCAACCGTCGACATGATGCGTATGTTTCACTGGAATCACCGCACGGAGGCGAGTGGTAACGCCATGGAGCTGATGACCGTGGAGACCAACGCGGGTGCTGAGGTGAAAAGCGTAAGGTTTCGCTTTCTGGCGCCAGAGGGCGAAATGAAGAGTGAAGTGACCCTGAGTCCTGAAACGGACATTGAAAAAAATCGCAGGGTAGCGCTGGAAAATGGCGGGGCGAAAGTTGTCGCCAGAGGGAAGAAAAAACGCCGCGGGCAAAAAACGACTGCTGTCGGCCCCGCGATTCTGGACACCTCTTTCATGGACCGGCTCTGCAAGTCTTATCTCGCGACAGATTGGTAAATTCGCGAGCCTGAAAGGCAGCCGCTTTCATACGGTCTGCCTTTCAGTATTTACCTTCGCAATCTTACTTGGACAAAAACCGCATCCCTTCCTCAAGCCCGCGCAACGTCAACGGATACATCTGATCCTCGATCAGATCGCGCACGATATTGGTCGACGAGGTATAGCCCCAGGTGTCTTTCGGATACGGATTGATCCAGATGAGTTTCTTGTACTTCTCCATGAAGCGCTGCATCCACACGTAACCCGGCTCTTCGTTCCAGTGCTCGACACTGCCGCCGGCCTGGGTGATTTCATACGGCGCCATGGCGGCGTCACCGATGAAGATCACTTTGTAGTCGGCGCCGTACTTGTGCAGCAGGTCCTGGGTCGAAGTGCGTTCCGAGGTGCGGCGCATATTGTTCTTCCACACCGATTCATAAACGAAGTTGTGGAAGTAGAAGTACTCCAGATGCTTGAACTCGGTCTTGCAGGCCGAGAACAGTTCCTCACAAATCTTCACGTGGGCGTCCATCGAACCGCCGATGTCGAACAGCAACAACAGCTTCACCGTGTTGCGGCGTTCAGGGCGCATCTGGATGTTCAGCAGACCGGCGTCCTTGGCGGTGTGGTCGATGGTGCCATCGATATCGAGTTCTTCCGCTGCGCCCTGACGGGCGAATTTACGCAAGCGGCGCAGGGCAACCTTGATGTTGCGCGTGCCCAGTTCCACCGAATCATCGAGGTTCTTGTACTCACGCTGATCCCACACTTTCACCGCTTTGCCCTGGCGCTTGCCGGCATCGCCGACCCGAATGCCTTCCGGGTTGAAACCGCCGGAACCGAACGGACTGGTGCCGCCGGTGCCGATCCACTTGTTGCCGCCGGCGTGGCGTTCCTTCTGTTCCTCCAGACGCTTCTTGAACTCTTCGATCAGCTTGTCGAGGCCGCCAAGGGACTGGATCTGCGCGCGCTCCTCGTCACTCAGCGAACGCTCGAATTCCTTGCGCAGCCAGTCTTCGGGAATCAGCGCCTGCAAGTGATCATCGAGCTTTTCGAGGCCATTGAAGTAGGCGCCGAACGCGCGGTCGAACTTGTCGAAATGGCGTTCGTCCTTCACCAGAATCGCCCGCGACAAGTAATAAAACTCGTCCATGTCGGCGAAGGTCACGCGCTGTTTCAGCGCGTTGATCAGGTCGAGCAGCTCACGCACCGACACCGGCACCTTGGCTGCACGCATTTCATTGAACAGGTTGAGCAACATGGCGACAGCCTCTTAGCGGGTGCCGCGACGGCTCATGAACGCCAGGCGCTCAAGCAGTTGCACGTCCTGTTCGTTCTTCACCAAGGCACCGGCGAGTGGCGGGATCGCTTTGGTCGGATCGCGTTCGCGCAATACCGCTTCGCCGATGTTGTCGGCCATCAGCAGCTTCAGCCAGTCGACCAGTTCCGAGGTCGATGGCTTCTTCTTCAGACCCGGCACCTTGCGTACGTCAAAGAACACGTCCAGCGCTTCGCTGACCAGATCCTTCTTGATGTCGGGATAGTGCACGTCGACGATTTTCTGCAGGGTCGTGCGGTCGGGGAAGGCGATGTAGTGGAAGAAGCAGCGGCGCAGGAAAGCGTCCGGCAGCTCTTTTTCGTTGTTGGAGGTAATGATGATGATCGGGCGCTTCTTCGCCTTGATGGTTTCGTCGATCTCGTAAACGTAGAACTCCATCTTGTCGAGTTCTTGCAGCAAGTCGTTGGGGAACTCGATGTCGGCCTTGTCGATTTCGTCGATCAGCAAAATGACCCGCTCTTCGGACTCGAAAGCCTCCCAGAGCTTGCCCTTCTTCAGGTAGTTGCGCACATCGTGGACTTTCTCATTGCCCAGTTGCGAGTCGCGCAGACGGCTGACCGCATCGTACTCGTACAGACCCTGATGGGCCTTGGTGGTGGACTTGATGTGCCAGGTGATCAGCTTGGCATTGAACGATTCGGCCAATTGCTCGGCGAGCATGGTCTTGCCGGTGCCCGGTTCGCCCTTGACCAGCAGCGGCCGCTCCAGGGTGATGGCGGCGTTGACCGCCAGCTTCAGGTCATCGGTGGCGACGTAGGCCTGGGTGCCTTCGAACTTCATCTGCTAATCCTCGAACGGTAACGCCGACCTGACGGGCAGGGCGGGGGCGAAATAATCGGATGCCCGACTATAACGCGCAGCCCGGTCGACTGTGAACGCAGACGGCTTATTCAGTCTCTGAATGGGGCGTCACATGTTGACTCAGTCTCGGCCGATGGCCAGTATTCAGGTATCGCCGATTTGGCGATAGCCTCTCGGGCATGACGACTAAATACCGATTTCGCGACAAATACCGCATTCAGTTGCGCGAGAAGGATCACCCGCCGCCCCATGTTCACCTCATCGGTGGCGGTGTGGAAGTGATGCCGAGCCTTGAAACCGTTGAGGTCATGACGGGCAAGGCGCCGCCACTGATTATCAAGGAAGCGCTGGCGTGGGTTGCGACTCATCAGGTGCAACTGTTGGAGGACTGGAAACGATGTTACCCATGAAAAGACCTCGCCTGTCAGCAGTGCAGGCACTGTCAGATTTTCGATTGGCACTGACCTTTATTGATGGACAGGAACTGACACTTGATCTCGGCGGGGATATTCACGCTTATGCAGGTCTGCAACCTTTGCTCGATCCCGAAGTGTTTGCCACTGCGACAATGGACGACTACGGCTGGACTGTCGAATGGCTTGAACCTGATATACAGATTGGCGCAGACACGCTTTATATGGATGCGCTGGCTCAGAACGCAGCCGATGAGAACACGCGAATCTTCATCAACTGGCGAGCCCGAACCGGGCTGTCTCTTAATCAGGCTGCCGAGGCACTGGGTGTCAGTGCTCGCAGCATCAGTCGCTACAGTAATGGTCGCGAGGCAGTCCCGCGTTCATTGGCGCTGGCTTGTCTGGGCTGGGATTCACTGCAACAAAGCTCAACACTGGCCGCAGAGGAGTCTGGTCGCTACATCGTTAACCGCAAAACCTAACCCGCATCTGGCTTCGGCCGCTCATACCGGGCATTGAATGCCTGTACGAAACCATTGCGCAAAATCTGCAAAAATGCTTCGAACGCGCTGATGTTTTGCTGATGCACGTTGCCGCTGAGTTCGACCTTGGTGGCGAACTGGTTTTTCGCCTGATTCTTCAGCACGGTTTCAGTACCACCGACCAAAGCCTCCCAGACTGAGCGGAAGATGCTCTTGTTCTTGTTTTCCACGTCCTGCTGCCAGTTGAACACTTCGACGTCACGCAGCAGGGGTTTGATGTAGCCGTTGACCTGGGCTTTTTTGGCTTGGGCTTCGATCACCACATCACCGTGGCCGGCGTTGAAGTCGAACTTGCCGTAGGCCGATGCGAAGTCGTTCATGCGCTTGAGTTCAATGTCTTTGGCGCGCAGGCGGAACTCGAAGTCTTCGAAATTGCTCAGAGGGTCGAACGTTGCGGTGGTTTCCAGCGGTGCATGACCCAGCAGCAGGGCTTTGCCTTCGAAGCGGGCGTCGCGTTTGCCCTGTTTGTCGACCACGTTGGTCAGGTTGTAGATGCTCGCGTCGACATTGGTCGCGTTCATGTTCACTGGAGGTTTTGAATTGAAGTTGCGGAAACTGATCTTGCCGTCCTGAATCTGTACTTCGTCGAGAGTGATCGGCAGCAATTTGCCCAGTTGCGCGCGCCAGTCGGTGCCTTGACCTGTTTGTGAGTTCTGTTTGTTAGCGCCACCATCGACGAAATTGACTTCAGGATTTACGAATCTCACCTGCGCCACGACGGCATGGTCGTACCACAGCGAATGCCAGCTGACTGCCAGATCGATCAGCGGTGCGTTGACGAACGGTACCGGTACCTTGCCGTCGACCTTGACGATCTTCAGCCCATTGATCTTGTAGGCGCCGCGCCATAGGGCCAAGTCGACATCAGTGATCTGGCCCCGATAGTCACCCATGTCCGCCAGTTTGCCGTTCAGGTAGTCGCGCACCATGTAGGGCAGGGCGATGTGCAGCGCGATCAGCAGCACAACGACGACGGCGAAAATCCCTAATGGCCAACTGTAGCGACGCTTCATGACGGCAATTTCCTGACGATGTAAGCGATTGACTGTTACGTTGCGCAGACGTTCGACCCGACTGGACTGTGATGGGCAACAGGCATACCTTTGAAGGCTGAATTCAATGCTGCATAAGGACCCAGCCATGAGCCGTATTTTCGCTGACAACGCCCATTCCATCGGTAATACGCCGCTGGTGCAGATCAACCGCATCGCGCCGCGTGGCGTGACCATTCTGGCCAAGATCGAGGGGCGCAACCCCGGTTATTCGGTCAAGTGCCGGATCGGCGCCAACATGATCTGGGACGCCGAAAGCAGCGGCAAACTCAAGCCGGGCATGACCATTGTCGAGCCGACGTCGGGTAACACCGGGATCGGTCTGGCGTTTGTTGCCGCTGCCCGTGGTTACAAGTTGATGCTGACCATGCCGGCTTCGATGAGCATCGAACGCCGTAAAGTCCTCAAGGCTCTGGGCGCCGAGCTGGTGTTGACCGAGCCAGCCAAGGGCATGAAAGGCGCCATCGAAAAGGCTGCCGAGATCGTTGCCAGCGATGCCGACAAATATTTCATGCCGGCGCAGTTCGATAACCCGGCAAACCCGGCGATTCACGAAAAAACTACCGGTCCGGAAATCTGGAACGACACCGATGGTGCGGTGGATGTACTGGTGGCTGGGGTTGGCACGGGCGGAACCATCACGGGCGTTTCGCGGTATATCAAGAATACCCAGGGCAAACCGATTCTGTCGGTGGCGGTGGAGCCGATGTCATCGCCAGTGATCACCCAGGCGCTGGCGGGTGAAGAAATCAAACCGAGCCCGCACAAGATTCAAGGGATCGGCGCCGGTTTTGTGCCAAAGAACCTCGATCTGTCGATGGTCGACCGGGTTGAGCAGGTCACCGACGAAGAGTCCAAGGCGATGGCCCTGCGCTTGATGCAGGAAGAGGGGATTTTGTGCGGCATCTCCTGCGGTGCAGCGATGGCGGTAGCAGTGCGTCTGGCGGAGACGCCGGAGATGCAGGGCAAGACTATCGTGGTGATTCTGCCGGACTCGGGTGAGCGTTATCTGTCGAGCATGTTGTTCAGCGATCTGTTCACTGAGCAGGAGACTCAGCAGTAATCCAGTTGATTCAGGTCAGCCGGGGTTCAGGATCGTTATGCTAATAAATGCTTTGTTGCGCAATGCTTAACACTGAATCTTGTGTAAGGCGGGTTTTGTCCGAAGCCGGTAGTGTTTATCATGGCCGGCTGCCATGTCGGGTAAAGGGCATTGCGCAGCGTTGTCTTTATTCAAGGAGTCGTTGATGAGCTTTTCGTTAGCCGCCAAGGTGTCGGTGCTGCTGCTGTTTGTGGGCAGCATCCTCTATGTGCATTTGCGCGGCAAGGCGCGTTTGCCGGTTCTGCGCCAGTTCGTCAACCACTCGGCACTGTTCGCTCCGTACAATGCCTTGATGTACCTGTTCTCCGGCGTGCCGTCCAAGCCGTATCTGGATCGCAGCAAATTCCCGGAACTGGACGTACTACGCGACAACTGGGAAACCATTCGCGACGAGGCCATGCATCTGTTCGATGAAGGCTATATTCGCGCGGCGGAAAAGAACAACGACGCCGGTTTCGGCTCATTCTTCAAGAAGGGCTGGAAGCGTTTCTACCTCAAGTGGTATGACAAACCGCTGCCGTCGGCTGAAACCCTGTGCCCGAAGACCGTGGCACTGGTCAGTGCGATTCCCAACGTAAAAGGTGCGATGTTTGCGTTGTTGCCGGGTGGCAGCCACTTGAACCCGCATCGCGATCCGTTCGCCGGCTCCCTGCGTTATCACCTCGGCTTGTCGACGCCGAACTCCGACGATTGCCGGATTTTCGTCGATGGTCAGGTTTACGCCTGGCGTGACGGCGAAGACGTGATGTTCGACGAAACTTACGTGCACTGGGTCAAGAACGAAACCGAACAAACTCGCGTGATCCTGTTCTGCGACGTCGAGCGTCCGCTGAGCAACCGCCTCATGACCCGCATCAACCGCTCGATCAGCGCCTGGCTCGGCCGCGCCACCGCACCGCAGAACCTTGACGACGAGCGCGTCGGCGGGATCAACCAGGCTTACGCCTGGAGCAAGAACTTCAGCGACAAGTTCAGTGGAGTGGTCAAACAGTGGAAACGCCGTCATCCGAAGGCCTACCGCGTGATGCGACCGGTGCTGGCGGTGGTGGTGTTGACGTTGTTGGGGTATTGGCTGTTTGGTTGAGGCTGGATGTTGTAATAAAAAAACCGCTCCTTGTGAGCGGTTTTTTTATGAAGAGAAGGTGAACGAAGCGCCAGCGAGGACGCCTCCTGGCTCTTCCGCGGCTGGATTCACCAATGCTTCTCTGATTCGATGCAACTCCTGTTCAGACAACTTTCCAGAAGAGCGTTTTCTATCAGCTTTTATCGGTCTGGCGCCTGGCGCCTTTTTTTCAACGGCAGCCTTCATGGTGCCTCCGGCGTTGAAGCTAAGGGGTTCTTTGGCCTTCCACCTGACAACATCTCGCCAAGAGAAATGAGGATCAAACCATTCTTCATAGGCACTCAGCGCTTGAGCATCGATTGCTTCGAAACGAACTCTGGAGTGATCAACATCCACTATCCCTTGCTGCAACAAGTCTTTGTGCAGCTTTGCGAAAGTAACCCCAGCCTGTTTTCTGGCCTGTGATTTATACACTTGGTAGCGCAAATACGTCCGTTCCCTTGGCATGTGATCCCGTGCATTCCTTGTCCTCAATGGTGGGGTGTCGCAATTGCGATCCAGCCTATTCACCTTGCGGCCAACTGTCCCTGCCGGCCCTTTGCCCAAATCATTGCAATCGATGTCGCCCGCTGGTTATAGTCGGCGCTCGTGAGCCCCATGGTTCACCTTCCAGCCTTTCAAAAAAGATCTGCCCCTATGCCTGCATCCCTCATCAACGCGGTAGTCGATTCAGCGGTCAACGCTGGCGTCGTGCCGTGCGGGAATCAGCAGCCCCAGCAGATCAGTCATTACCCTCCACCTGTCAGTAGCACGCCGGTGTGCGCAGTCGTATCACCGCCGGGCGTTGGCGTTTCGGGCTGATCGGCAGTTTTTGCTGACCCCTGCGCCCGCCAGAAAAACCTACTGAATTTCAGCTTCGGCTGAGTTGGCTATTTGCCTGACTACAGGTGGTATTCATGTTTGTCCTGTCGAAAAAATCCGCGCTCGCGGCCGCGTCCACGAGCCTGTTCGTCCTGCTGTGGAGCAGCGGTGCGATCTTCTCCAAATGGGGCCTGGCCCATGCTTCGCCGTTTGCCTTTCTGCTGATTCGCTTTGTGATTGCCTTGTGCGGGCTGGTGCTGCTGGCGCCGCTGCTCGAACTGAAGTTGCCCAAGGGTCGACGGCCGATGCTGTTTGCGATCGCCACCGGCGTGGTGTTGTTGGGGGCTTATCAGATTTTCTATCTGCTGGCGCTCAACACCAAAGTCACCCCGGGGGTGATGGCGACCATCATGGGCGTGCAGCCGATTCTCACGGTGGTATTGATGGAGCGGCAGCGCTCGGCGAGCCGGATGTTTGGTCTGGCGTTGGGGCTGGCGGGGCTGATCATGGTGGTTTACCAAGGCATCGGTCTGGCCGGGATGTCCTGGGCGGGGATGCTGTTTGGTCTGCTGGCGCTGGCGAGCATGACGCTGGGCTCGATCATGCAGAAGCGCATCACCGACAATCCCCTCGGCACGCTGCCGGTGCAATATCTGGCCGGGCTGTTGTTGTGCGGGATCTTCGTGCCGTTTCAGCCGTTCCACTTTGAACACAGCACAGGCTTTATCGTACCTGTTTTGTGGATGGGGCTGGTGGTCTCGGTGCTGGCGACGCTGTTGCTGTATCGATTGATCGCGCGAGGCAATCTGGTGAATGTCACCAGTCTGTTCTATCTGGTGCCGGCGGTGACGGCAGTGATGGACTACTTGATTTTCGGCAATCGCCTGGCGGCATTGAGCGTGCTGGGTATGCTGTTGATCATTGTCGGTCTGGCGTTTGTCTTCCGTAAAAGGGGGTAACAGGTCGTCAGGTGGCGGCTTTTAGGCCATCGATCGCGAGCAGGCTCACTCCTACAGGGGAACGCATTCCAATTGTAGGAGTGAGCCTGCTCGCGATTGCCTTTTCGGCAACAGTACAAATTTATCGGGCCGGCACCTCAGCCGGCTTCACCACCGCCGGCTTCAACACCAGCCACAACGCCAAGGCAATCAACACCCCGCCATAAATGTGCGCCATCGACAACGGCTCATCCAGCAACAACGCCCCCCACAAAACCCCGAACGGCGGAATCATGAAGGTCACGGTCATCGACTTCACCGGACCGATCGAACTGAGCAGGCGGAAATAAATGATGTAGGCAAACGCCGTACAGCCCAACCCCAGGCCCAACAGCGACAGCCAGACATTCCAGCCGCCCCAGCTGACTGGCGGTGCAGTGATTACGCTATAGCCGAACAGCGGCAACAGGAACAACGTCGCACCGAGCATGCTGCCCAGCGCCGACAATCGGCTGTCCAGTCCACCGGCCTGATCCAGCCAACGCCGCGCGAGGAAACCGGCGAAGCCATAGCAAGTGGTCGCGAGCAGGCAGGCGACGGCGCCCATCAACAACTGCAAGTCGAACGCCACGGGGCCGGCGCGGGTCAGCACGCCAACACCGAACAGGCCGAGGAACACCCCACCCAACTTGGCAGCAGTGAGTTTTTCACTGAAGAACAACCCGCCAATCAGCACGCCCATCAACGGCGTGGTGGCATTGAAAATCGCCGAGTAGCCGGCTGGCAACACCTGAGCCGCAACGGAATACAGCGTCGCCGGAATCCCCGAATTGATCACGCCCAGCAGCATCACGGTTTTCAATTTGCCTTTGAAATCCCAGCGCACGCGCATCAGCCCGAGGATCACCAGCAGGCCAACGGCCGCAATCGACACGCGAAAAAAACCGGTCGGGATCGTGCCAATCACCGGCGCAATAATGCGCATGAACAGAAAACTCGCGCCCCAGATGGCCGCCAGCGACAACATACGGAAAATATCGACAGGGCTCACGGCGGGTCTCCTTCCTTGATCGGGACGAGAGTGTTGCCGAGCGCCCTGACGATGGCAACCGCTATTCGGGCATTCAACTTTGCGCTCAGATCACAAAGCGTGTCACCAGACCGTTGAGATCGACCGCCAGACGCGACAACTCCTGGCTCGCCGCCGAGGTCTGAGTCGCCCCGGCGGCGGTTTGCGTGGAGAGGTCACGGATGGTCACCAGATTCTGATCGACCTCACGCGCCACCAAAGCCTGCTGCTCGGCCGCGCTGGCGATCACCAGGTTGCGCTGGTTGATCTGCGAGATCGACGCGGTGATTTTCTCCAGCGCCTGACCCGCGCTGTTGGCTCGGCGCAACGTCTGACCAGCCTGCTCGGCACTGCTCTGCAACGCGCCCACTGTTGCCCCTGTGCCTTGCTGGATGCTGCTGATCATCAGCTCGATTTCTTCGGTGGAATTCTGCGTGCGTTGTGCCAGCGAACGCACTTCGTCGGCGACCACGGCAAAACCGCGCCCGGCTTCACCGGCGCGCGCCGCTTCGATCGCCGCATTGAGCGCCAACAAGTTGGTCTGCCCGGCAATCCCGCGAATCACCTCCAGCACTTTGCTGATGTCCTGTGCCTGAGTGGCCAGGCCCTCGGCTTGTTCGGAAGCACCGAGTACCGCATCGACCAGCTCCTGAATCGAACTGATGGTTTCGCTGACCTGTACATGACCGTGCTTGCTGTCTTCGTTGGATGCAGCGGACGCTTCGGCGCTGGACACCGCATTGGCCGCGACCTCATCCACCGCCGTGCTCATCTCGGTGACTGCTGTAGCGGCTTGTTCAATCTGATCGTTCTGTTGTTGCAGGCCGCGGGTGCTTTGCTCCATCACCGAACTCATTTCCTCGGCAGCGGAAGCCAGTTGCTGTGCCGATTCGCTGATTCCTCGAATGGTCGAGCGCAAATTGCCCTGCATCTCGGCCAAGGCGTCGAGCAGGTGCGCAGCCTCATCTTTACCAGTGCTGACGATCTGGCCGCTGAGATCACCGGCAGCAATGCGTCGCGCTACACCCAGTGCCTGATTGATCGGGGTGGTGATGCTGCGCGTCAACTGCCAGGCCAACAGCAGCGTGGCAATCAGGGCAATCACGATGATCGAGGCGACGATCCACAATGCCCGTTGGTACATCGCTGCGGCGGCATCGGCGGCGGCGTCGGCACCTTGCTGATTGAACGCGATCATCTGCTCAAGGGTTTTGTCGAGCAGCGTTCCCTGCGGCGCCAGTTCATTGTTAAGCCGCGTGTAGGCCTGTTCACTTTGCCCGGCGTCGATCTGGCCGATGATCTGTTCGAGAATGCTCATGTACTTGGCGGTGTTGGCATTCAAGCCATCGAGCATCAGCCGTTCTTCTTCGCTGGTGAGCAGGGCTTTGTGATCGGCGAGGCGCTTGAGCAGTTCTTCGCGCTGCGCCTTGATGATGCCTTTGCTTCTGTCGCGCACAGCAGACTGGGTGCTGGTGATCAGGCGCAAGGATTCAAGACGGATGCTGGCGATATTCGCCGCCGCGTCATGAATGCTTTCGATACTCGGCATCCATGACTCTTCGATCACCGCTGCACTTTCGCGCAGGGTTTTCATCTGGCCCAGCCCGAACAGGCCGACCACCACCAGCAGAGCGGCCAAAACGGCAAAGCTCAAACTGGCGCGCAAACCTATGCGCAGATTCCGGATAGACATCAGTGTGCTCCTTGATCTTTGAGGGGAGAGGTCGTCCTCGTCGGCGAGGATCTTGTTATGAGGCGGGTAATGGCGGGCTGTATATCAAAGTGCCACTATTTTGGTAAGACCAATCTGGAATCGGCACTGACGGTAAGTGCATTGGCAGCAAAGCCATGAACTAGACGCGCCTGATCAGTATTGGATCCGAAGCCCAGAGAATTCGCGGGCTGGCGCAGGACGGCCAGAAAGACCGGTAAGGTGATTAACTGACCGAACGGTCGATTTAAAAAACTTTGCTAAAAACTGTGTCGCTGTACAACCCTGACGCAGATTTGGCAGAAATTGCACTTCACCTGCGCGCGTATCCGTGGCTAAGCTCAGGCACAGATTTCCCAATGCACGCCGAGGTCTTATCTATGCCGCAGCAATGGCCAGCCACCGACATCGCCCGCATGATCCTCGATGGCTTTGACGATTACCGCGAGCATTTCCGGCGCATCACCGACGGTGCCCGGGAGCGCTTCGAGCAGGCGCGCTGGCAGGAGACGCAAACGGCGTCGGCAGCACGGATCAACCTTTACGAAGAAAAGGTCGGCGAAACCATCGCCCGCCTGCGCGAGTACTTCGACGATGAAACGCTGATGAATGTCAGTTGCTGGCCGCTGGTGAAAAGCGCCTACATCAGCGTCATCGACCTGCGCTTCGACGATGAGCTGTCCGAGACCTGGTACAACTCGATTTTCTGCGGGCTGTTCAGCCATGACCTGATCAGCGACGGCTGCATGTTCATCCACACCACGCGCCCGAGCCTGCGCCGCGCCCGCGCTGCGCAAACCCGCACATACAAGCCGCAGGGACAACTGTCGGGGATGCTCGCGAGCATTTTTGCCGACTACCGTTTCAGCGAGGACTACGCCGATTTGCCGGGTGACCTGCGCCGGCTCGAAGCGCAACTGCGCGAGAACCTGCCGGACTGGGTGTGCAAGGACCCGGAACTCAGCGTCGAGCTGTTTTCCTCGGTGCTGTACCGTAACAAGGGCGCGTATCTGGTCGGGCGCATCTACACCCGCGACGAGCAATGGCCGCTGGTGATCCCGCTGTTGCACCGCGAAGGGCGCGGGATTCAGATCGACGCGCTGATCACCGACGAAGCTGACGTGTCGATCATCTTCTCGTTCACCCGTTCGTATTTCATGGTCGACGTACCGGTGCCGGCGGAGTTTATCGGCTTCCTGCGGCGCATTTTGCCGGGCAAGCACATTGCCGAGTTGTACACCTCGATCGGTTTCTACAAGCACGGCAAATCCGAGTTTTACCGCGCGCTGATCAACCATCTGGCCAACACCGACGACCAGTTCATCATGGCGCCGGGTGTGCGCGGCATGGTCATGAGCGTGTTCACCCTGCCGGGCTTCAACACCGTGTTCAAGATCATCAAGGACCGTTTTTCGCCGTCGAAAAACGTCGATCGCGCCACGGTGATCGAGAAGTACCGATTGGTGAAAAGTGTCGACCGGGTAGGGCGCATGGCCGATACCCAGGAGTTCGCCGACTTCCGTTTTCCGCTGAGCAAGTTTGATCCGGCCTGTCTTGAGGAATTGTTGGAAGTGGCGCCGTCGACGGTTTCAGTCGAAGGCGACACCGTGTTGATCCGCCACTGCTGGACCGAGCGGCGAATGACCCCGCTCAATCTGTATCTGGAGAACGCCAATGACGCGCAGGTGCGCGAGGCGCTGGAGGATTACGGCCTGGCGATCAAGCAACTGGCGGCGGCGAATATCTTTCCCGGTGACATGCTGCTGAAGAACTTTGGCGTCACCCGGCACGGCCGTGTGGTGTTTTATGACTACGACGAGATCTGCTTTCTGACCGAGGCCAACTTCCGTCACATTCCTGCGCCGCGCACGCCCGAAGATGAGATGGCCTCCGAACCGTGGTATTCGATCGGGCCGCTGGATGTGTTTCCCGAGGAATTTCCGCCGTTTCTGTTTGCTGATTCGGGGCAGCGCAAGTTGTTCGATCAGTTGCATGGCGAGTTGTATAACGCTGATTACTGGAAGAGTTTGCAGGAGGCGATTCGGGCGGGGAAGGTTATTGATGTTTTTCCGTATCGCCGCAGAGGCTTGGATAACGAGTAAGCCCTGAAACCCTCACCCCAACCCTCTCCCAGAGGGAGAGGGAGCCGACCGAGTTGTCTTGCGCCAAACATTGACCTGAAAGATTTTGGCGATTATGGGTTCGGCAAAGCTCTTTCAGGTCGATGTACCTTTGAAGCATCCCCCAATTGGTCCCCTCTCCCTCAGGGAGAGGGCTAGGGTGAGGGCCGCAATCCCCCTGACACGCCACAAATCCGCCAAATCTGCGACAATCCGCCCCCTGCACATATAGACGACCGAATTGCCTACCCGATGACCGACGAATCGCCCTCCATCGACAAACTGCTGAAAAACCTCGATCACGCCATGCTTGCCGACCGTCACCGGCTGCGGCGGCAGTTGCTTGAGCTGCGCAAGAAGCCTGACGAGGACAAACTGGCCCAGTGGGTGACGCGCATGCAGGCGTCCTGTGATCAGGTGCTGGCGCGCAAGGCCAGCCTGCCGGTGATTCGTTATGACGACAGTCTGCCGATTGCGGCCAAGCGCGACGAGATCAAGAAGGCGCTGGAAAAGCATCAGGTGTTGATCATCGCCGGCGAAACCGGCTCGGGCAAAACCACCCAGTTGCCGAAAATCTGCCTGGAAATCGGTCGCGGTCAGCACGGTCTGATCGGCCACACCCAACCGCGCCGAATCGCTGCTCGCAGCGTCGCCAGCCGCGTCGCCGAAGAACTCGGCACGCCGCTCGGTGCGCTGGTCGGCTATCAGGTGCGGTTCGAGGATCAAAGCGATTCCAACACCCTGATCAAGCTGATGACCGACGGCATCCTGCTCGCGGAAACCCAGAACGACCGCTACCTCGAACGCTACGACACGATCATCGTCGACGAAGCCCACGAACGCAGCCTCAACATCGATTTCCTGCTCGGTTATCTGAAAACCCTGCTGCCGCGTCGCCCGGATCTGAAAGTCATCATCACTTCGGCGACCATCGATCTGGAGCGTTTCTCCAAGCACTTCGATGATGCGCCGATTGTTGAAGTGTCGGGTCGTACCTTCCCGGTAGACACTTGGTATCGCCCGCTGACGCTGGAGCAGGACGAGGAGGGCAACCGCGTCGAGGATGACCTGACGGTGGATCAGGCGATCCTCGCGACCCTCGACGAAATCGCCGCTTACGAGCGCAGCGAGCGTCGCAGTCCCGGTGATGTGCTGGTGTTCTTGCCCGGCGAGCGCGAGATTCGTGACGCCGCCGACATGCTGCGCAAAGCGCAAATCAAACACACTGAAATTCTGCCGTTGTACGCGCGCCTGTCGCCGGCCGAACAGCAGCGGATTTTCCAGTCGCACCCGGGCCGTCGCGTGGTGCTGGCGACCAACGTTGCCGAGACTTCGCTGACCGTGCCGGGCATCCGCTACGTGATCGACAGCGGCACCGCGCGCATCAGCCGCTACAGCTATCGCGCCAAAGTCCAGCGCTTGCCGATCGAGGCGATTTCCCAGGCCAGCGCCAATCAACGTAAAGGTCGCTGCGGCCGGGTCGAGCCGGGCATCTGCATTCGGTTGTACAGCGAAGAAGATTTTAATGGGCGCCCGGAGTTCACTGACCCGGAGATTCTGCGCACCAACCTCGCCGCTGTAATTTTGCAGATGCTGCATCTGCGCCTCGGCGAGATCACCGCGTTCCCGTTCATCGAGCCGCCGGATGGCAAGGCGATCAGCGACGGTTTCAACCTGCTGCAAGAACTCTCGGCAGTCGATCGCAACAGCCAGCTCACGCCGCTCGGTCGCCAGTTGGCACGCTTGCCGGTGGACCCGCGGATGGGCCGCATGTTGCTTGAAGCGGCCAAGCTCGGCAGCCTGCAGGAAGTGTTGATCGTCGCCAGCGCCATGTCGATTCAGGATCCGCGCGAGCGTCCGCCGGAGCGTCAGCAAGCGGCCGATCAGGCTCACGCACAGTGGAAGGATGTCGATTCGGACTTCGCCGGTCTGGTGAATCTGTGGCGTGGTTTTGAAGAGCAGCGCCAGGCGTTGACCGCAAGCCCATTGCGCAATTGGTGCCGCAAGAATTTCCTCAACTACCTGCGTCTGCGCGAGTGGCGTGATTCTCACCGCCAGTTGAGCCTGATCTGCCGCGACATGCAGTTGAGCCTGAATAAAGAGCCGGCGGATTATCCGAAACTGCACAAAGCCGTGCTGGTCGGGTTGCTCAGCCAGATCGGCCAGAAAACCGAAGACGGCGACTACCTCGGTGCGCGTCAGCGACGTTTCTGGATTCATCCGTCGTCGGGCATCGGCAAGAAGCGTCCGCAATGGCTGATGACCGCCGAACTGGTGGAAACCACCAAACTCTACGCGCGCATGGTCGCCAAGATCGACGCCGACTGGATCGAGCCGCTGGCCGGGCACTTGATCAAGAAAAACCATTTCGAACCGCACTGGGAGAAGAAGCGCGGTCAGGTCGTGGCGTTTGAACAGATCACCCTGTTCGGGCTGATCGTGGTCGGCCGCCGTCCGGTGCATTACGGCCCGGTCGATCCAGTGGTTTCCCGTGAGTTGTTTATTCGCGAAGGTCTGGTGCGTGGCGAGATTCAGTCGAAAGCCAAGTGCCTGACCGCCAACCAGCAACTGCTGGAACAGCTCGACGAACTGGAAGCCAAGGCTCGTCGCCGCGACATTCTCGCCGACGAAGAAACCTTGTATGCGTTTTACGATGCGCGGCTGCCGGCGGAGATTCACCAGACCGCGACCTTCGACAGTTGGTACCGGATCAACAGCCAGAAGAATCCGCAGCTGTTGATCATGCGCGAAGAAGACGTGCTGGCCCGCGAGGCCAGTGAAGTCACCGCGCGGGATTACCCGGATACGTTGCACATCGGCGATCTGGAGTTGGCGCTGACCTATCACTTCGAACCCAATCACCCGCGTGACGGTGTGACCCTGCGCGTACCGGCACCGCTGTTGCCGATGCTGCCGCCGGAACGCCTGGAGTGGCTGGTGCCGGGCCTGATCGAAGCCAAGTGCATCGCCCTCGTGCGCAACCTGCCCAAAGCCTTGCGCAAGAACTTCGTGCCGGTGCCAGACTTCATCAAGGCTGCCTTGCAACGCATGACCTTTGCTGAAGGTTCGTTGCCGCAAGCGCTGGGCCGCGAATTGCTGCGCATGACCGGCGCGCGGGTCAGCGATGAGGCGTGGGCAGAAGCTGAGCAAGGCGTCGAAGGGCATCTGCGGATGAACCTGGAAATCGTCGATGGTCAGGGCAAATTCCTCGGTGAAGGTCGCGACCTGGCCGAGCTGACTGCGCGGTTTGCCGAAGCCAGTCAGGCTGCACTGGCCGTGCCGCAGAGCGCGAAAAGCCAGCAACCGGTGGAGGCGAAAGTCTTCGCCCCGGTGGCGGAAAAGACTCAACAGAAGATCGCCGGGCTATCGATGACGGTGTATCCGGCGCTGGTCGAAGAGGGCGGTACGGTCAAGGAAGGGCGCTTCTCCACCCCGGCTGAAGCCGAGTTCCAGCATCGTCGTGCCTTGCAGCGTTTGTTGCTGCAACAACTGGCGGAGCCGGCCAAATTCTTGCGCGGCAAGTTGCCGGGGCAGACCGAACTGGGCTTGCTCTATCGCGAGCTGGGCCGCGTTGATGCGCTGGTTGAAGACATTCTGCTGGCCAGTCTCGACAGCTGCATTCTTGAAGGCGAAGACCCGTTGCCCCGTGATGGCGCCGGGTTGGCGGCATTGGCCGAGCGCAAACGCGGCAACTGGACCGAGCACGCCGAGCGCGTGGCCCGGTTGACGCTGGAGATTCTCAAGCTCTGGCACGGCCTGCAAAAGCGCTTCAAGGGCAAGATCGATCTGGCGCAAGCCGTGGCGCTGAATGACATCAAGCAGCAGATCAACAATCTGGTGTATCCGGGTTTCGTCCGCGAGACGCCGATGCAGTGGCTCAAAGAGTTGCCGCGTTATCTGAAAGCGGTCGAGCAGCGTTTCGAAAAACTCGGCGCGCAGGTGCAGAAGGATCGTGTCTGGAGCGGCGAACTTGCCGGTCTCTGGGCGCAATACCAGACCCGTGCCGCCAAACATGCGCAGGAAGGCAAACGCGACCCGCAGCTTGAGCTGTATCGCTGGTGGCTGGAGGAATACCGGGTCTCACTGTTTGCCCAACAGTTGGGCACCAAAGTGCCGATTTCCGACAAACGCCTGAACAAACAGTGGAGCCAGGTCGAACCGTAACGCTGATCGTTCCCACGCTCTGCGTGGGAATGCCTCTGGGGACGCTCCGCGTCCAGTGACGCGGAGCGTCACGGGCTGCATTCCCACGCAGGAGCGTGGGAACGATCATCCGTGTTGATCTTGAGAAAGGCGCCAAAAGTCTGCGTTTATGGCAAACTTCGCGACCATAAACGCCGGTTTCGCGACCCAGAGCCTTCGGCCGTGGTGCGAGATGGAATAAAGCGATGCCAGGTTTGCGTCCCCCGGATGGGAATAGACCCTTTGTGTGTTGGTACGACGGTTCCAGCACTTTCTGCCTGAACAGATTAGAGAAACGACCATGCATAACGTCGTCATCAGCGGCACCGGCCTGTACACCCCGGCCAACAGCATCTCCAACGAAGAGCTGGTGCAGTCTTTCAACGCCTACGTCGCCCAGTTCAACGCCGACAACGCCGAGGCCATTGCCAGCGGCGAAGTCCAGGCCCTGACCGAATCCAGCGCCGCGTTCATCGAAAAGGCTTCTGGCATCAAGAGCCGCTTTGTCATGGACAAGGACGGCATCCTTGATCCACAACGCATGGCCCCACGCCTGCCGGAGCGTTCCAACGACGAATGGTCGGTGCTTTGCCAGATGGCCATTGGCGCTGCCGAACAGGCCCTGCAACGCGCCGGCAAAACTGCCGCTGACATCGACGGTGTGATCGTTGCCTGTTCCAACCTGCAACGCGCTTACCCGGCCATCGCCATCGAAGTCCAGGAAGCCTTGGGCATTCAAGGCTTTGGTTTTGACATGAACGTGGCCTGCTCCTCGGCGACCTTCGGCATTCAGGCAGCGGCCAACAGCGTGCAACTGGGCCAGGCCCGGGCGATCCTGATGGTCAACCCGGAAGTCTGCACCGGTCACCTGAACTTCCGCGACCGCGACAGCCACTTCATCTTCGGCGACGCCGCGACTGCGGTGATCATCGAGCGTGCTGACACTGCGACGTCCAAGCACCAGTTCGACGTGGTCAGCACCAAACTGCTGACCAAGTTCTCCAACAACATCCGCAACAACTTCGGCTTCCTCAACCGCGCAGCGGAAGAGGGTATCGGTACCCGCGACAAGCTGTTCGTGCAGGAAGGCCGCAAGGTGTTCAAGGATGTCTGCCCGATGGTTGCCGAACTTATTGGCGAGCATCTGCAAGAGAACCAGCTCAATGTCGGCGATGTGAAACGTTTCTGGCTGCACCAAGCCAACCTGAGCATGAACCACCTGATCGTGCGCAAACTGCTCGGCCGCGAGGCCACCGAAGAAGAAGCGCCGGTGATTCTCGATACTTATGCCAATACCAGCTCCGCCGGTTCGGTGATTGCCTTCCACAAATATCAGGACGATCTGGCTGCCGGTTCGCTGGCTGTCTTGAGTTCGTTCGGTGCGGGCTATTCGATCGGCAGCGTGATTCTGCGCAAGCGTTGAAAAGAGGTTTAATTTCCTCTTAATCGCGCCGACCTTTCCTACATCCGAATCGGCTCAAACGCTGTAATTTTTCGGAAATGGCGGCAGGTGAAGACCTGCCGCTATCATTGTCGGAATCGGCACAAGGAAATTTCTGGATGGCGGCTGACGACACCCAACTGCTTGCGCGCCTGCTGGCGGGCGAGCAACAGGCTTTCAAGGAACTGGTGACGACGTATCAGAGCGCCATGCGCGCTGTGGCGTATGCGATTGTCGGCCAGCGTCACGTCGAAGAAGTGGTGCAGGACGCCTGGTTGTCGGTGGTGCGTCACATTGCCAGCTTCGAAGGCCGCTCCAGTCTCAAGACCTGGCTGTTGACCATCACGGCCAACTCGGCCAAAAGTCGTTATAAGCAAAATCGCCGGGAAGTGTTGATGGATGATTTGCCATCGCCTCATGGCACGATCGACGACGACCGCTTTTCTCCCGGTGACGGCCATTGGCTGGTCGCTCCATTCGCCTGGCACCAGGACACCCCCGAAGCGCTGCTCACTGAAGGCGAATTGCGCGACTGTCTCGAGCACACACTGCTGAGCCTGTCGGAACTGCAAAGCAGCGTTTTGCTGTTGCGCGAGCGCCAGGGATTGGAGCTGGAGGAGATCTGTAATCTTCTGGAGATTTCGCTCTCCAATGTCCGTGTGCTGCTGCATCGTGCGCGGCTGAAAGTCTTCGCGACCGTGGAGCATTTTGAGGAGACCGGAGAATGCTGACCTGTAAGGAACAAGTGGCGCGCTCCAGTGATTATCTCGATGGCCAATTGAGCTTTCGCGAAAAGCTGATGGTGCGTCATCACCTGATGTTTTGCCCGAACTGTCGGCGTTTCATTCGTCAGATGCGTTTGATGCAAGCGACCTTGAAGGCGCTGCCGGAGAAACCGGAAGAAGGCGTCGAAGAACTGGCCGAACGTCTGGCCGAGCAACGACGAAAAGATAATCCCCTGTAGGCGCTGTCGAGTGAAACGAGGCTGCGATCTTTTGATCTTTTTTAAGATCAAGATCAAAAGATCGTCCGATCGCGGCCCGAGCCTTCGGCAGCTCCTACAGGGGATTTTTGCATCCTGCAGAAATAGCCCGGCGCGAGCGAAACGAACGGATGATGGGGATCGTCCCGCCCGCACCGGGCTAAAGGGTGAAGCGTTTTAGAACTTGGCTTCCGCATCCAGCTGCAGGGTGTTGGCGTCAGCGTCACGCTGTGTACGGCTGGCGAAGTCGGCCTTGGTCAGGAAGTACGTCGCGCCAATGGCGAAGTTCTTGTCGATGTCGTAACCGACCTTGAACTTGTGGCCACGCGAACCGGTGGTGCCGTTGGCGAAGTCAGAGTCGGTGAAGGCGCCGACCACAGCGTTGCGCTGCACGTCACGATAGTTGTAATCGAGGTTCAGGCCGAAGACTTTCGACTTGGCACCCAACAGCCACGCGGTGTCCTGATCGGTTACGGCATCGTTGTTCTTCACGTACTGACCGTAGAACGACAGCGGCATCGGCAGACCGCCGATATCAACCTGGCTGAACCCTTCATACAGACGGAATTCGTTGTTGGCCGAGTTGCCGTTGACCGCCAGGGCGCACGGTGTGGAAGTGCCGGTGCAGCGGCTGTCTTCGTCGTTCTGGTAGGCGTAGACACTGCCGCCCAAGGTGACTTTCAGGTTGTCGGTGATGTTGAAGCGGCTACCCAACTGGCCAGCGGTCAGACGCAGGTCGTGACGGAATTGCACGCCATCGCCGTCGACGTTGTCCTTGAGGTTGTAGTTACCCAGACTGCCGAACAATTCGGCGCTGCTGCCCAACGGGTATTTGTAGGTAACGGCCAGACCTTCCGGGTTGATGTCGCTGTCCCAGATCACGTCGCCCATGCTGACCCACGGCTGGAGCATCTTGCCGCCAATGATGTGCAGGTTCTTGATCTGATCAGGGTGGTAGTCGATGTAACCCAGGTCGAGCCAGATCTGCTTCTTGTCGAAGTAGTTGTCCTGGTCCTGGTTGGTCGAACGGGCATCATCGCCGCCGCCGGTGGCGATACGGATGCCGGTGTCGACTTGCGGGTTGATCTCGGTGTAGGCACCCAGACGGGCACGGATGCGCTGACGATCCTTGTCGCGGCCACCGTTGTTCGGTTCGCCGTCGATCTTGATGGTTTCCTGACGGATCCGCACATCGCCCTTGAACTGGGTCTTTGCGGCCCAAGCGAGTTTCTGGTCGAAGACGCTTTGCTCGTTGGTCTTCTTCGCAACAGCAGCGACTTGTTCGTTGGTCTCTTGCTGCGCCTGCTGCGCGATTTGCTGAGCCTTCTGATCCTTGGCCAGTTCAGTTTGCAGTTCGATGTACTGCGCCTGGGAAATGGAACCGTTAGCCTTGAGCATGTCGAGCAGTTTGGCGTCGACTGCAGCACTGGCCGGAACACTCATGGCCAGCAACAAGCCACCGCACAGGGCCGCCGCAGTTTTCGTGGAAGCAAGACGCATAGCAATCTCCGAAGATGAGAGGGGATGGCACAGCCATCCGGGGCACAACCGACGATTCGAGCGTCGGAAAACAGTGTCCGGGTAGAACCCGGCGCTCTAAAAACAGGCGCCAGTATCGCGATGGTTTATGACAGGGCAGTGGCACAGTGATGGCAGGTTGATGACGATATCGATTCGCCCTGAACTATTGATCTAGAGCGCTGTCGGCCGATTGCGGGTGTGCAATGCCGCGCAATCGGCGATACTCGCCGGGCGCTGAAGTCCTGTTGTGGAGAGCTTTTTGATGCCGTTGCAACGCCTGCAAAACCTGTCGCAAATCGCTCCCGCAAGCTGGGATGCGCTGGTGCCTGAAAACCAGCCATTTCTGCGCCATGCCTTTCTCAGTGCGCTGGAAGACAGCGGCAGCGTTGGCCCCCACACCGGCTGGCAACCTGAGCATTTGCTGCACATCGAAGATGATCGTCTGATCGCCGCGTTACCCAGTTATCGCAAGTGGCATTCCTACGGCGAGTACGTGTTCGATCATGGCTGGGCCGACGCCTGCGCCCGCGCCGGCATCGATTACTACCCCAAACTGTTGAGCGCCGTACCATTCAGTCCGGTCAGCGGCCCGCGCTTGTTGGCGGCCAATGTCGAAGACGGTTTTGAACTGCTCAAGAGCCTGCCCGGCTATCTGGAAATTGAAGGGCTTTCCAGCGCGCACATCAATTTCACCGACCCGTTTACCGACGCGGCGATGGCCGAACAACCGGACTGGCTGCAACGCATCGGCTGTCAGTATCACTGGCAGAATCGTGGGTATCGTGACTTCCAGGATTTCCTCGACGTGCTCAGTTCGCGCAAGCGCAAGCAGATGCGCAAGGAACGCGAGCAGGTGGCGGGGCAGGGCTTTGAGTTCGAATGGCTGGAGGGGCGCGAGCTGGACGAGGCACAGTGGGATTTTGTCTACGCCTGTTACGCCAATACCTATGCGGTGCGTCGGCAAACGCCCTACCTGACGCGAGAGTTCTTCAGTCTGCTGGCCGAGCGCATGCCCGAGGCAATCCGCGTGGTCTTGGCCAAACAGGGCTCACGGCCGGTGGCGATGGCCTTCAGTCTGGTCGGTGGCGACAGTTTCTACGGCCGCTATTGGGGTTGTCTGGCGGAGTTTGATCGACTGCACTTCGAGACCTGTTTTTATCAGGGCATGGATTACGCGATTGCACAGGGTTATCAGCGTTTCGATGCTGGCGCTCAGGGCGAGCACAAGCTGATTCGTGGGTTTGAACCGGTGATCACCCACTCTTGGCATTATCTGCGGCATCCAGGTCTGAAAGCAGCAGTGAAAGATTTCCTGCATCAGGAACGCGCCGGCATCCTCGCCTACGCCGAAGAAGCCAAAACAGCCTTGCCCTACCGTCAGACATAAATCCCCTTTAGGAGCTGCCTTCGGCAGCTCCTACAAAGGGATCTTAGGCACCCCCTCAGGTTGCTTCCTTGCCCAACCAGCGATAAATCCCGCCACCGACCACCGCGCCAATCAACGGCGCGACCCAGAACATCCACAGTTGCGCGATCGCCCAGCCCCCGACCATCAGTGCCGGCCCCGTGCTGCGGGCCGGGTTTACCGAAGTGTTGGTGACCGGAATCGAGATCAGGTGGATCAGCGTCAGGCCCAGGCCGATGGCGATCGGTGCCAGTCCTGGTGGTGCGCGTCTATCGGTGGCGCCGAGGATGATGATCACAAACATCGCGGTCATCACCAACTCAGTGACAAACCCGGCGGCCATCGAATACTTGCCCGGCGAGTGTTCGCCATAACCGTTGGACGCCAGGCCGGCGGCGATATCGAAGCCCTCTTTGCCGCTGGCGATGTGCGCAATCAGCGCTGCCGCGAGAATTGCGCCGAGCACTTGGGCAATGATGTAAGCGGGCAGCTCTTTGGCCGGAAACCGACCGCCGACGAACAGACCGACCGAAACGGCCGGGTTGAGGTGACATCCGCTGATGTGGCCGATGGCGAACGCCATGGTCAGCACCGTCAGACCAAACGCCAGGGCCACCCCCAGCACCCCGATTCCCAACGGTGAAGACGCGGCGATCACCGCGCTGCCGCAACCACCCAATACCAACCAGAACGTACCCAACAACTCAGTGACTGAACGTTTGAACAGAGACATGAGAGGCGTCCTTGATAGCCCTGCTATCGAGACTGCATCGAGTTGTGCGTCCTTGCAGACTTACGACAGGCTCCGTTCCGGAGCCTTGGCTGAGTACAGCAGGCTTTTTGCCGATTTCCAGCGGCCACAAAAAAACTGCCAGCGCCCGTGGTTGGCGGGCTGTGGCGGTGATCGTTCCCACGCTCTTGGAGGGGTCAGTCGATGCCGACAAACCCCCCGGTCTGATGCGCCCATAGCCGTGCATACAAACCACGGTGGGCGAGCAATTCAGCATGGGTGCCGCTCTCGGCAATCTTGCCGTTCTCCAGCACCACCAGCCGATCCATGCGCGCAATGGTCGAGAGACGGTGGGCAATGGCGATTACGGTTTTGCCCTGCATCAGGGTTTCCAGACTTTCCTGAATCGCCGCTTCAACCTCCGAGTCCAGCGCCGAGGTCGCTTCGTCCATGATCAGGATCGGCGCATCCTTGAGCAGTACCCGCGCAATGGCGATGCGCTGGCGCTGGCCACCGGACAATTTCACCCCGCGCTCACCGACATGCGCGTCAAACCCGGTACGACCTTCAGCGTCCGACAACAGCGGAATGAACTCATCGGCGCGCGCCTTGTGCACCGCATCCCACAACTCGGCATCGGTCGCATCGGGTTTACCGTACAGCAAGTTGTCTCTGATCGAACGGTGCAGCAGCGAGGTGTCCTGCGTGATCATGCCGATCCGCGCGCGCAGGCTTTCCTGGCCGACTTCGGCGATGTTCTGACCGTCGATCATGATCCGCCCGCCCTCGACGTCGTAGAGGCGCAGCAACAGGTTGACCAGCGTTGATTTGCCGGCACCGGACGGCCCGATCAAACCGATTTTTTCGCCCGGTTTGATGTTCAGGTTGAGGTCGCCAATGATCCCGCGCTTCTTGCCGTAGTGAAAATCCACGTGCTCGAAACGCACTTCGCCACGGGCCACGTCCAGCGGTTTGGCCTGTTCGTGATCGGTGACGCTGACCGGTTGCGAGATGGTGCGCAAACCGTCCTGGACCATGCCGATGTTTTCGAAAATGCCGGTGACCACCCACATGATCCAGCCGGACATGTTGACGATGCGGATGACCAGGCCGGTGGCCAAGGCAATCGCACCGACAGTGATCAACGACTGCGTCCACAACCACAGGGCCAACGCGGTGGTGCCGACGATCAGCAGGCCGTTCATGGCAGTGATCGCCACGTCCATGCTGGTGACGACGCGGCCGGCCATTCGCGCTTTGACGGTCTGTTCTTCGATGGCTTCCTTGGCGTAGTGCTGTTCGAAGTTGGTGTGGGCGAACAGCTTCAGCGTGGCGATGTTGGTGTAGCCGTCGACGATGCGGCCCATCAGTTTCGAGCGCGCATCGGAGGCTTCCACCGAGCGATCTTTCACGCGCGGAACGAAGTAATACAACGCGCCGATGTAGGCGACGATCCACGTCAGCAGCGGGATCATCAGGCGCCAGTCGGCCTCGGCGAACAACACCAGCGAACTGATTGCGTAGATCACTACGTGCCACAGCGCATCCACCGCTTGCACCGCCGAATCACGCAGCGAGTTGCCGGTCTGCATGATGCGTTGGGCGATGCGCCCGGCGAAGTCGTTCTGGAAGAAGTTCAGGCTTTGCTTGAGCACGTAGCTGTGGTTCTGCCAGCGGATCATGCTGGTCATGCCGGGGCTCAAGGTTTGATGCACCAGCAGGTCGTGCAGGCCGAAGAAAATCGGCCGCAGGACGAGGGCAACCACCAGCATCCACGTCAGTTCGAGGGCGTGGTCGCTGAAGAAATTCGGGTTCGGTGTACCTTGGGCCAAGTCGATGATACGGCTCAGGTAACTGAACAGTGCCACTTCGATCAACGCGGCGAACAGGCCGACGACGAGCAGGGCGGCAAAACTTGGCCAGACTTGTTTGAGGTAATAGGTATAGAAGGGCCAGACGCGATCTGGAGGGGACGCCGTCGGCGCCTCGCGGAATATGTCGATCAGTTGTTCGAAACGGCGATAGAGCATCAGATAACCGCCCGGAGTACGGGCTCTCCTTTTATCGGTGTGAGCGGCGCGGGATCAGGCCAGCGCCGCTCGATACGCCCTGTACAGCTTAGTCGATGACTTTGGCCGACTTGATGAAAACAGGGTCGGCAGGTACATCTTTCATGCCGCTTTTGGTGGTGGTTGGCGAGTTGACGATGATGTCGACCACGTCCATGCCTTTGACCACTTTGCCGAATACTGCGTAGCCGTCGCCTTGGTCGAGGAAGTCGTTGTCCTTGACGTTGATGAAGAACTGGCTGGTCGCCGAGTCAGGTACAGAGGTGCGGGCCATGGACAGTGTGCCACGGACATTATGCAGGCCGTTTTTGGATTCGTTCTTGATAGGGGCCTTGGTTTCTTTTTGCTGCATCTGTTGAGTGAAGCCGCCGCCCTGGACCATAAAGCCCGGGATCACACGGTGGAAAATGGTGTTGTTGTAGAAGCCGCTGTTGACGTAATCGAGAAAGTTTTTGGTACTGATCGGCGCCTTGACCGGGTCCAGTTCGATTTCGATCTGGCCGTTGGTGGTGTCCAGCAGCACGTGCGGTGCTTTGGCCGGCGTGGCAGCCATCAGGTTGGCGGCAAACAGCACAGTACCAGCGGCGAGGGCGAGTTTTTTCAACATGGGTCAGTGATCCTGAGATTGAGTATCGGCTGCGGCGAGGAACTCCAGCAGCGTTTGGTTGAAGCGTTCGGGTTGATCCAGCGGGGTGGCGTGGCGCGAATCGGCGATCACCACCAGCCGCGCATTCGGCAGCAGTTTTACATAGGTTTCTTTCAGCGAGACAGGCGTGTAGTCACGGTCGGCGCTGATGACGAGCGTTGGACAGGACACTCGGGAAAGTCGTTCCTGAACGCCCCAGCCAACAATCGCATCGAAGCTGGCGAGATAAGCACGTTTGTCGTTTTTTGCCCAGCGTTCGGCCATTTTCTGCCGCAGATCGGCTTGTTCCGGTTTCGGAAAAAGTTTGCCGCCAAGGGCTTTGCCGATGCTGGAGAGGCTCAGCAGTCGCATCAGACTCCAGCGTTTGAACCACTGCCAATAATCGTCGCGGCTGCGGATTTTGACTTCGGGTGCGCTGTTGACGATGGTCAGGCTTTTCAGCATTTGCGGCTGATCGACGCCGAACTGGAAGCCGATCATGCCGCCCATCGACAGCCCGACGTAGTGCACCGGGCCGAGGTTCAAGTGCTCGATCAGCGCCAGCATATCGGCACTGAAACCGGCGATGCTGTAGCGCTCGCGCGGTTTGTCCGAGCGCCCGTGGCCGCGAATATCCGGGACGATCACCCGGTAATGCGCGGCCAGTGCCGGGATCTGCATTTCCCAGTCCAGTGTGCTCGAACCGAGCCCGTGAACCAGCAGCAACGGCGTACCGTGGCCATATTCCTCGTAGTGCAGGTTGCAACCTTCGTGCTCGAAATACGCCATCGGTGAACTCCGTGTCAGGCTTGTTCAGGGGCGGCGAACGGTGCGTCCAGCGGCAAAGTGTCGAAGGTACGCAGCAGTTCGATGAGGATTTGCGTGGCCGGGCCCAAGGGTTTGTCCTTGTTCGAATACAGATAGAAGCTGGAATTGCGGTTGCCGCCCCTGTCCAACGGTAGCAGCTTGAGCGAGCCATCTTTCAGTTCGCGCTCGATCATGTGCCGTGGCAGCCAGGCAAAACCGAGGCCGCTGCTGACAAACGTGGCCGCCGTGGCAAGGCTGCCAACGGTCCAGCGCTGCTCGGCGCCGAGCCAGCCGACGTCCCGTGGTTGCTGGCGGCCGGAGTCGCGAATCACCACTTGCATCTGGGTCTCCAGATCCTGAAAGCTCAGTTCGCGATTGAGTCGATGCAGCGGGTGATCGGGATGGGCGACGGCGACGAACTCGACGTCGCTCAATTCCGCACCGAGGTAACCGGGAATGCTCAGGCCAGTGATGGCCAGGTCGGCCACACCTTCGAGCAGCACTTCCTCGACACCCGACAATACTTCTTCACGCAGACGTACGCGGCAGCCGCGACTCTGCGGCATGAACGCGGTCAGTGCGCGAACGATGCGTGCGCTCGGGTAGGCCGCATCGACCACCAGCCGCACCTCGGCTTCCCAACCTTGTTCCATATGGTGGGCAAGGTCTTCCAGTTGGCTGGCCTGTTTCACCAATTGTCGCGAACGACGCAGCAACACGCCGCCGGCCTCGGTGAGCACGGCTTTACGCCCATCGATGCGCAGCAACGGCACGCCGAGCTGGTCCTGCATACGGGCGACGGTGTAACTCACCGACGATTGCGAACGGTGCAAGGCCTCGGCGGCCTGGGCGAATCCGCCGTGGTCGACCACGGCCTGCAATGTTCGCCATTGATCCAGGGTCACGCGGGGCGCTTTCATCAATAGCTCCTCTTGTCCTAAGCTGGCCGTCCCTCATGGAGACTGCCGAATGAAAAAATTCTGTTGTGTGCTGCTGGCGTTGCTTCCGCTGACTGCTTTTGCGTACCCGATCGATGTGCAGAAAGATCTCAATGGCATGAAGATCGATTACGAAACCTTCGACACCGATAACGACATCGGCTCGATTCGGGTGGCCAACTACGGTGATGTCGATGCATCCTGCAAAGCGGTGTTCAGCAATGGTCCGGAAGCACCGCGCACCCGCACAATCGAGGTACCGGCCGGCAAACATAAAAACGCCACGGCCAAGTTCACCCGCGAGATCATCAAGCTGCGCATCAAACTGACCTGCAGCCCGAAATAACACCGATCCCTGTAGGAGTGAGCCTGCTCGCGATAGCGGTGTTTCAGTTAAAACAGATGTAGCTGACACACCGCTATCGCGAGCAGGCTCACTCCTACAGGAGCATGGTTCAGCATCTAAACGAATTATTCGATACTTTGCAGCAATTATTTGCGCTTTTTCATCGATTCGACTCTGTTTAACCTTCACTCCATCGACCTACAACATTCTCGGATGGAGGCTACACACCATGTCCCGCGTTCTGATCATTGAAAGCAGCGCCCGCCAACAAGATTCGGTTTCCCGTCAACTGACCCAGACTTTCATCAGTCAGTGGAAGGCGGCGCATCCTAACGATCAGATCACCGTACGTGACCTCGCCGCGAACCCGGTGCCACACCTGGACAGCAACCTGCTGGGCGGCTGGATGAAGCCAGCCGAGCAGCGCAACGACAGCGAACAAGCCTCGCTGGACCGCTCCAACGAATTGACCGATGAATTGCTCGCCGCCGACGTGCTGGTCATGGCCGCGCCGATGTACAACTTCGCCATCCCGAGCACCCTCAAGGCCTGGCTCGACCACGTGCTGCGTGCCGGCGTGACCTTCAAGTACACCGAAACCGGCCCGCAAGGCTTGCTCAGCGGCAAACGTGCCTACGTACTCACCGCTCGCGGCGGCATCTACGCCGGCGGCCCGGCGGATCATCAGGAACCGTACCTGCGTCAGGTCATGGGTTTCATCGGCATCAACGACGTGACATTCATTCACGCCGAAGGCATGAATCTCGGTGGCGACTTCCAGGAGAAAGGCCTGAATCAGGCCAACGCCAAGCTGTCCCAGGTCGCTTGATAGGTTAATCGCCAGATAATCCCCGATTGTTTAAGTGACCTGGCGCAACCCCTTCAAGGCTCTACGCGCATCGAACCTCCCTTTGCACTTGTTGCTCCTGAGTGCTGTAGCCCGATTGAACGCATTAGCGAGATCGGGCTTTTTTTTGCCCGTAACTCACCGATCCCCTGTAGGAGCTGCCGCAGACTGCGGCAGCTCCTACAGGGGGATTTTTGTTGGTTGCGGGGTGGAAAAACCGCTATCGTCGCCGCCATTCGATTTCGAGGCGAGCATGGGCTATCTACTTTTTGTCACGCTGATCCAGGCGTTTTCCTTCAGTCTGATCGGCGAATACCTGGCCGGTCATGTCGACAGCTATTTCGCGGTGCTGGTGCGTGTGGTGCTGGCCGGGCTGGTGTTCATTCCACTGACCCGCTGGCGTTCGGTGGAACCTTCATTCATGCGCGGCATGCTGCTGATCGGCGCCTTGCAGTTCGGCGTGACCTACGTCTGCTTGTACCTGAGCTTCCGGGTGCTGACGGTGCCCGAAGTGTTGCTGTTCACCATCCTCACGCCGCTGCACGTGACGCTGATCGAAGATGCGCTGAACCGCCGCTTCAACCCATGGGCGCTGATCGCCGCGCTGGTGGCGGTGAGTGGGGCGGCGGTGATTCGCTTCGACAGCATCAGTCCGGACTTCTTCATGGGCTTCCTGCTCCTGCAACTGGCCAACTTCACCTATGCCGCCGGGCAGGTGATGTATAAGCATCTGGTGGCCATGCACCCGAGCGATCTACCGCACTATCGGCGCTTCGGCTTCTTCTACCTCGGTGCACTGGCGGTGGTGTTGCCCGCATTCCTGATGTTCGGCAAAGCGAATTTCCTGCCGGAAGCACCGTTGCAGTGGGGCGTGTTGCTGTTCCTCGGCCTGGTCTCGACCGCGCTGGGCATGTATTGGTGGAACAAGGGCGCGTGCATGGTCAACGGCGGCACGCTGGCGGTGATGAACAATTTGCATGTACCGGTGGGGTTGCTGCTGAATCTGCTGATCTGGAATCAGCATGAGGAACTTGGAAGATTGTTCCTCGGTGGCAGCGTCATCCTTGCCGCCGTATGGATCAGCCGACTGGGCATCCGCAAATCCCCAGCCACTGCATAACCCCTGTAGGAGTGGTGGGGTTACATGAGGTGTTTCTGCGGTTCAGGAATGCTGGCTGCGCCGAGCACCGCCGGCAGCAATCCAGAGCGCAAATCCCCACCACTCGGCTGTTGATACAGGCTCAGCCCGAACTCCGGCAATACCGCCAGCAGATAATCAAAAATATCGCCCTGAATCCGCTCGTAATCGGCCCACGCCGTGGTGCGGGTGAAACAGTAGATCTCCAGCGGAATGCCCTGCGCGGTGGTCTGCATCTGCCGCACCATGCAGGTCATGTTTGGCTGAATCTCCGGATGACTCTTCAGATACGCCAGCGAATAGGCGCGGAAAGTGCCGATATTGGTCATGCGTCGACGGTTAGCCGACATCGCCGCGACATTGCCCTGGGCCTCGTTCCACGCTTTTAATTCGGCTTTCTTGCGGCTCATGTAATCGGTGAGCAGATGCACCTGGGAGAGCTTTTCCTCCTCGTCATCACGGATGAAACGTACGCCGCTGGCGTCGATGAACAGGCTGCGCTTGATCCGTCGCCCACCCGATTGCTGCATGCCGCGCCAGTTCTTGAATGACTCGGACATCAGCCGCCAGGTCGGGATCGAGACGATGGTCTTGTCGAAATTCTGCACCTTGACCGTGTGCAGGGTGATGTCGACCACATCGCCGTCAGCGCCGACCTGTGGCATCTCGATCCAGTCGCCGACACGCAGCATGTCGTTGCTGGTCAACTGCACGCTGGCAACGAACGACAGCAGCGTGTCCTTGTAGACCAACAGAATCACCGCCGACATTGCACCCAGACCAGACAGTAGCAACAGCGGTGAGCGGTCGATCAGTGTGGCGACGATGATGATCGCGCCGAACACATACAAGACCATCTTCGCCAGTTGCACGTAGCCTTTGATCGAGCGCGTCCGGGCGTGTTCGGTACGTGCATAGATGTCGAGCGACGCATTGAGAAGGGCGCTGACCGAGAGCAGCAGGAAAAGAATGGTGAACGACAACGCCACATTGCCAAGAAAGATCATGGCGGTTTTGCTTAATTCCGGCACCAGATGCAGGCCGAACTGGATGACCAACGACGGCGTCATCTGCGCCAGGCGCTGAAACACCTTGTTATGGCGAAAGTCATTGATCCAGTGCAGCGCCGGCTGGCGGCCGAGCATGCGGCTGGCGTGCAGGATCAGGTAGCGCGCAACTCGTCCGAGCACTAGCGCGATGACCAACAGCAACATCAGCGCCAGGCCGGATTGCAGAAACGGATGCTGTTCCAGGGTGCCCCAGAGGTCTTGGGCTGTAAGCCAGAGCTGTTTGAAATCCATGGGAGAACGATTCTTCTGTGAGACGCGATGAGTAATTAGAGCATTTAAAACGCGCGGTATTGCCGTTGATGATAAATCAGGCAACAAAAAATGCGCCTGCATTGGTGTGTGGGGGGCTCGGCGTAGCACTGTCCGGGCGCGCCGTACAAGGTGTGAATGATCGCTGTTCGCATAGATGAATTTGTGGATCTACGTCTTTTTTTAGATTGATTAATGACGTCAGAAAGTTGTCGGTTGGGGCGAAACCTGTAAAGCGCCTGGGAACTCGAAGCGTATCTATCCAGAACGTTAATTTTGGCAGGTCACAATAAATAAGTTTCGCACTGATAGATATCAGCAAAATGGACGTCGCACCATCCTGACTAATCGTTAGTTATGGGGTTTTAGCGCCTATTAATAGTTTTAAGTTGATGATTTTGAAGTGCTTTAAATAATGTAAGATTCAGTTACACTTCTACGGATTTACTTATCGTTCAACGCAAATGTAGTCTGCAAAAACTTTCTACCTTGCAGACGGAACTTGCATGGAAAACAACTCTGGAGCTTTCTTCGGAAAGCACACTCTTGGCGAGCTTTATAATGTCGCTCCGAAAAAACTAAACGACCTAAGTTTTCTGACTGAGCTCTTGTGCGCTGCGGCGACTAAAGCGGGCGCAACTGTCTGTGGAACTGTGTCCAAACAGTTTGATCCGCAAGGCGTTACAGTTCTGGTTTTACTGGAAGAGTCTCATGCTTCCTTTCATACCTACCCTGGTTAAACTGGAAGATTTATCTTTGGGTTACGGCGCAGAACCGGTATTTGAAGGCGTGGCGCTGTCTCTTGCCGAGGGTGACCGATTAGGCCTGGTGGGTAGCAACGGTTCCGGCAAGTCGTCCCTGCTCAAATGTATCTCCGGTAGTTCAGATGATTACAGCGGATCACTGACCAGACAAAAAGGTCTGAAATCCTTCTATGTCCATCAAGGTTTGATTGAGCTCGCTCAAGGTAATGTGACATGCGACGTTTTTCTGCGTGGTTATCTCACGGATGCCGTGGATGACTGGAAAATTGACTACACTTTTGAGTCATTGAAATTTCCGAAGAAGTATCGGGAGTTGCAAATCCGTGAGTTAAGCGGTGGCTGGAACAAAATGTTGATGTTTGCAGCTGCTCTGATATCCGAGCCTGATTTGTTGATCCTTGATGAACCGACCAATCACCTGGATATGTACAGGACAGATATTCTCGTTGATGTTTTGCAAACCGTTGGCTGGGTCAATACGTTGTTGGTTGCCAGCCATGATCGTTTTTTTCTCGACGCTGTGACTCAGCAAACACTTTTCCTTGATCGGATAGGGGTATACAGATTTCCCTACTCGTATTCTCGTGCAAAAGGCTTTATGTATGAGAAGGAACGCGAACTCGAGAACTCCCTGCAGGACCGAAAGTCAGAAATTGAAAGATTGACTCAAAGTGCGAAATTACAACGTCAGTTGGGTGTCAATAATTTTTCTGACAAGGCCTCTCAGAAAGCCAAGCAGATCGAAAAAAAGATAAGAGTGCTAAAGACGACGTTACCCGATCGACAGACCGTTGATACTGTGCAAATCAAATTGGAAACCGAGTCGATCGAGGCGAAGTATCTGATCAAACTCTATGATTTCAAGGTGAATAATCCTTCGGGAGAGTTGTTATTCACGGTTCCAGAGTTGGAAATAAAACGAGGTGACAGGATTGTTATCACCGGCGCCAATGGGTCTGGCAAGTCATCTTTTCTTCGTGTTATCGCGGGATTGTCGAGCGACGCGCTGGAACTGACTCCTAGCGCTCGAGTCGGGTACTTCGAGCAGAGCTCATCCAGGCTATCAGTTGATAAATCCATACTCGATTTTGTTTTAGAAAACGCTGAGCCCGATTCAACTCGGGCTGTTGCACTGCTGGCTTCGGCGGGTTTCACCTATCTTGATACAAAAAAAAGCATGCTGCGAACCAGCTTCGGCGAGAGGGCGCGACTGTCTCTGTTGGCGCTACGGCAGACCAAACCAAATTTTTTGCTGTTGGACGAACCCACGAACCACCTTGATATCAAGTCCCAGGAAATGTTGGAGGATGAAATCAGGCGCATGAACTCTGCGGCATTAATTGTTTCTCACGATCGACGTTTTGTTGAGAATGTCGGGAACAGATTTTTTTCAATCAAAGGTGGTGTTCTGGTGGAGGGGGCCTTTCATGGAGAGGAATCTTTTTGAGGATAAGATCAGACTGGATTTAAAGAAGTTAAGATTAGATATGGACGCGTTGAAGTTGCGCGAGGATATCTCTGCTCTCATGCGTCAGTCGACTCTGAAAAGCATCTGCTATATCGCTTTGGAATATTTCATCATTGCGTTTTCGGTTTGCCTGGTGTTGAATTTCAGTTATTGGTTCATTCCGTTAAGCGTCATTCTTATGGGCGCGCGGCAGCGTGCACTCGTCGTATTGGTGCACGAAGGTTCACACCGTAATCTTTCCGCTAGTGCTTTACTGAATGACGTCATGACCAAGTTGTTTTGTGCATTGCCGATGATCATATCGCTTGATTCATATAGAAGTATTCACGGGCAGCACCATCGATATCTCGGTGATCCGGAAAAAGACAGTGACTATCTGCATGATCCCCAGTTGGTTGAAAAGGGCTGGATAAAGCTTTACTGCTCTGAGCTATTAAGCCTGGAGTCGTGGTTGGGTAATGCTTTTGGTTTGCCGGTGCAACTGAAGTTGGCATTGAATTGTTTGCTATGGTGGAGTGCAGTCCTTGGATTGATATTTTATTTTTCTGGTCTGGAGGCCGTTGCTGTTTTCGTCGGGCTCTGGATTATTTCCAGAGCAACCGTTTATCACGCGATCATCAGCTTTGTGATCATATCGGATCATGTTGGTCTTGTTCCCGGTGGAATCATGAGCTTCGCCAGAAACCATCCTTCCACGGGGTTCCTGAGGAAAATGGTTCATCCGCATTTCAATGGTTTGCATTTGACTCACCATTTATTGCCGACGGTGCCGTATCACAACCTCAAGAAAGTTCATGAGGTACTATTGGCAGTGCCGGATTATAACAAGGCAGAACACTGCTATACTTATTTTACCGGGACGCATAGCGTAATTGAGTCTTGGTGCAGGAAGATATCCAAGGGAGCGGAATCTTGATTACACCATGTATAGATAACGAATACGAAAAACTCGAAGCGGTTTTGTTGTCTCAGCCTTTGCTCAGTCACGCCTGTCCTGAGTTTCCGACCGAGAAGTCCTTGGGCCAGTACGCCAGGTTAGTCAGTGAGTTGGAAAAGCGGGATATTCACTGCCTATATGTAAAGTCTGAGCTTGATTTGCCTTATCAATGTTATACCCGAGATAGCAGCATTTTTACGCCGTTCGGCGTCTATGTAAATAACATGGGTTTTTGTGAGCGAGAGAAAGAGACGCAGTTGATCAAAGAGTTTGCATCTGATCATGGATGGCCTCTAGCACATGAGGCTCAACAAGGGACGTTGGAGGGCGGAGACGTCATCGTTGTACGAAACGGTCTGGTTGTCATCGGGACGAACCAATTGAGGACATCCCATTCAGGTGCGACTGAAATTCAGGATTTATTCATAGACAACGGCTGGAAGGCATTAATAGTCAATTACGACGTCACACTGAGGCATCTTGACGTCGCCTTGGGCGTTATTGATAAGCATACGATTGTCTATGCTGCTGGAAAGATTGATGAAGAGGAAATAGACCGATTAAGGACGGAAGGGATTGACTGCATTCCAGTGGACGTAACCGAAACGCCGTTTGCCTGTAATTTTGTCAATCTCGGCGACGGTGTGCTATTGACAACTGTACTTTGCCCCGCAACCAGGGCAGTGTTCCAGAAGCTCGGCTGTACGTTGGTCGAAGTAGATCTGTCTGAATTTATAATGGACGATGGTGGCCCTCATTGTTTAATACAGTGCATTGCCAGAAAGATGCTAAAGGACTATTGATGATTCGCTTGAGTAATATATTAGGTGTTTACCGACTGGCGCTGCCTCTGGCTGTTTCGAATTTGATCGTATTTGCCTCGGGAGCGATTGATTATTTTTTTATTGGGCGACTGGGGGAGCAAGAACTTGCGGCCGCTTCCCTGGCGTTTAACCTGTATTTTTTTATAAAAATTCTCGGGGATGGAATTATTCTTGCGATCATCCCGATGCTAGGGAAGTTGGTTGAGGCCGGCGCGTATAAAGAGGCCACGCAGGTTGTCCTGAACAGTGTAATCGCGTTGGCGGTTGTGTCATTGCTGGCGAGTCCCTTTTTGATAGGTGGCGAATGGTTGCTCAATGTTCTCGAGCAGCCGCGTGAACTGACCAGTCTTATGTTTCCGCTTTTTCTCTCTCTCACGATCAGTTTGCTGCCGTCTTTTGTATTTACCATTCTGGTTACTTATCTTTCTGTGCTGCATGCACCATGGGAGGTTTTCAAGCAATCGCTGCTGTATTTGTTGGCGAAGTTGCTTGTTGGCTACTGTCTGTTCACGGTGTTCGACGTGGGGCTTCCGAGTGTCGGGATTTCGACATTGCTCTGCAGCTTCATGGCGATTTTGGTGGCGGGTGATCATCTGTATCGAAAGCGGCGAATCGTGTTCTCTGCGAATAGATTCAAATTCAGTCGGCACTTGGTATCGCAGGTTCTTGCTATTGGCACACCGATCGGGCTGCTCGAACTCTCGACTATTGCCTCGACCATGGTTGCTGCGTTTTTCATGTCACCCTTCGGCGAGTCGGCGATTGCGGCCAATGCCTTGGCTGTGCTCTCTATAGAAATCGTCATTGTTTTGATGTTCGGCTTCAGTGACGCTTCTGCGATATTGGTTTCAAAGTCTATTTCGTTGTCGGAATCACGGCGCAACATCATTTCTGTCCTGTTTGCTGGTTTGTTGTTTTCGATCGTATTGCTGTTGGTTATGTTTGCTTTCAAAGGGGATATTCCCATTTTGTTTTTACCCGATTCCTCTGGGTCAGCTGATACCTTGCAGCTCACCGAAGACTTCATCGAGATTGCATTGTTCTTGTTTGTCTTTGATTCGGTAGCCATTATTTTGCGCGGAGTTATGCAGGGCTATGGTGAAACCGGAAAACAGCTTTTTATCAGCCTCTTGGGTAACTGGCCGATAGGTCTCGGTTTGGGACTTGCGCTGGCTTATGCGGGAGGTTTTGACGCCAAAGGGATATGGTATGGCATGGCAGCCGGCCATTTATTCACGTTTGCAGGCATGGTTTTGCTGGTGATTTTTCGTGATAAGGAACAGCGACTTGACTCAAAAGCTCGCTCTCTGACTTCCTGAGGTGTGCTGACAGATAGAAGATGTGTCGGTGGCTCGGAAGGCGTTTTCAGGACGCAGTTGAGTCCACCCGATGGCGTTATTTTTTGCCGTTTGTATAAAGAAACTCGGCCTGAGCGCTCGAAACCGGTAACCTATGCAGCTGTTTTTTTGCATATCTTCGAGGTAGCACCCGTGTTTTCCCAATTCGCCCTGCACGAACGCCTGCTTAAAGCTGTGGCCGAGCTGAAATTTGTCGAGCCAACGCCTGTGCAAGCCGCGGCCATTCCGCTGGCGCTCCAAGGGCGTGATCTGCGGGTGACGGCGCAAACCGGTAGCGGCAAAACCGCCGCTTTCGTTCTGCCAATCCTCAATCGCCTGATCGGCCCGGCCAAGGTTCGCGTCAGCATCAAGACGCTGATCCTGCTGCCGACCCGCGAGCTGGCCCAGCAGACGTTGAAGGAAGTTGAGCGCTTTTCGCAGTTCACTTTCATCAAGTCCGGCCTGATCACCGGCGGTGAAGACTTCAAGGTCCAGGCCGCGATGCTGCGCAAAGTGCCGGACATCCTCATCGGTACCCCGGGCCGGATGATCGAGCAACTCAACGCCGGCAACCTCGACCTCAAAGAAGTCGAAGTGCTGGTGCTCGACGAAGCCGACCGCATGCTCGACATGGGCTTCGCCGAAGACGTCCAGCGTCTGGTGGACGAATGCCCGAACCGTCAGCAGACCATGCTGTTCTCGGCCACCACCGGTGGTTCTGGACTGCGCGATATGATCGGCAAGGTACTGAACAACCCTGAGCACTTGCAGCTCAACGCGGTCAGCCAACTGAACTCGACCACCCGCCAGCAAATCATCACCGCCGACCACAATCAGCACAAAGAGCAGATTGTGAATTGGTTGCTGGCCAACGAGACCTATCAGAAGGCCATCGTCTTCACCAACACTCGCGCCATGGCCGACCGTATCTACGGCCGCCTTGTGGCTCAGGAATACAAAGCGTTCGTGCTGCACGGTGAGAAAGACCAGAAGGATCGCAAACTGGCGATCGACCGTCTGAAGCAGGGTGGCGTGAAGATTCTGGTAGCGACCGACGTCGCGGCCCGTGGTCTGGACGTGGATGGTCTGGATCTGGTGATCAACTTTGACATGCCCCGCAGCGGCGACGAATACGTGCACCGCATCGGTCGTACCGGCCGTGCCGGTAACGACGGTCTGGCGATCTCGCTGATTTGCCACGGCGACTGGAACCTGATGTCGAGCATCGAGCGCTACCTGAAGCAGAGCTTCGAGCGCCGTACCATCAAGGAAGTCAAAGGCACCTACGGCGGACCGAAAAAGGTCAAGGCTTCGGGCAAAGCCGTTGGCGTGAAGAAGAAAAAGACTGACGCCAAGGGCGACAAGAAAAAAACCGCTGCCAAGACGCCGACCAAGCGCAAGAGCGCCAACCGTCCGAAGCCGGACTCGTTGGTGAGCAGCGATGGCATGGCGCCGCTGAAGCGCCGCAAGCCGGCAGAACCTGCGGCTGAGTAAGGCGTTTCAGGCGCACAAAAAAACCCGGACACTGTCCGGGTTTTTTTTCGTCCATCAGTTGCCGAGCTGGCCACTGGTGTCGGCGTCAAAGCGCCGCTTGGCTTGATCCGCTGCCGGTCTCAATGCGGCGAGCAGTGTTGCTTCGCTGTACAACCTGGTAACCGCCAATTCCTTGGGTGTCGGCTCGATCGGGATCAGCACGTCTTTACCGTCGGCATGCAGCCAGATCGCCACAACGTGCAGTGCCGAGACAAACAGAACGCGCAGCTCAACGGTTTTGCCGTGCAATTGCGGCGCTTGTTCCGCCAGTTTCAGCGCACCCACCGTAGCTGCGGCATGATCGCCGTGATTCAGCGAGGCGAATTCAACATGCCCGCGCACCTCGGCCAACTGCGCATCGGCAATCGTTACGCCGTCGGCAAACACCAGGTAATGCCAGTCGCCGAGGCGGGCATCTTTCAGGCCTTTGCCTTGGCTCAGGTCATCCAGACTCAGCGAGTAGCCACGATAGGCCTCGCTCAGGCTGATCTTCGCAGGTGCTGCATTGGCGAACTGGCGATTGGCGCCAAAGCCATGGGTTTGCAAAGCGGCTTGCAGCGCCGGACGCAAGGTCTGTACGCCGTTGGAAGGCGCCTTTGGATAAGTCAGTTGCATGATGTCGCCCTCCTAGTTTTTCACGGTGAAGTAAGTGTGGGTCCAGTTGCCGCCGCCGTTATAGGCACGGGGGAACGCGTTCAGCGCGCGGGTCGAATAGCCGTAGATCGAGTCTGCAACCAATACGTAATCGCCATTGGTGCCGTAGATCGTCAGAAAGTGCGCACCGCCGCCGTACCAGGCGCAGCGCAAGCCGACCGGGCGGCCCATGCTGATCTGGTTCTGAATGGCCGACATTTGTAGCGAGCCCTGATTCATGCCGTTGTAACTGCGGGTGGTTTGCAGAGCGGAATCCAGATAGCCGTAGACGTTGCACGGTCCCGGCTGATTGCAGCAGTTGCGGTCGAGCTGGGTGCTGGCCACGCCGCACTGCGTCCAGTTTCCGGTGCCGTAATAGTTGCCAACCGAGGCGGACACGGCGGCCCAGCACCAGTTGGTCTGGGTCTGTTTCTGCATGTTGAAGTTGAGGCTGCCAGCGGCGAGGGCGCTGATCTGTTCAGCGGCCTCGACTTCGACCAGTTGCGGGTCGAGCAGATGGCTGACCAGGCACCTTGGCAGTGATTCGCCGGTGAATCGTGTTGCTTCTGTGGTTAACATTTTTTCAATCCTCCATGAATGAAAACAAGCATCTTGCTTGTGAGGGTGTTGCGGTATTGCTGAGCGATCGGTGCTTAACGGTTGCCATCTTCTGTGGCCGGTTCCGATCTCCTTGCTCGAGGTAACCCTAGTCAGAGATATGCATTAGTGCAAATAAATAAATGCATTAATGCATTTTCAGAAGCAAAAGATCGCAGCCTGCGGCAGCTCCTACAGCGATCGATGCAGGAGTTGCCGCAGGCTGCGATGTTTTGACCTGGCTTTTAGCTTTCGGCTTTTTTCTCAGCCGTACTCAATTCTTTCAACCGCTGATCAATCAATTGGCACTTGTCCGGCAGGTCCTTGCTGGCCGTACCAAGATCCATTTTCTGCAACTCGGCATTGATCTCTTTGGCCTTGGCCGGATTCTGTTCGGTGAGCTTGGCGACTTCCTTGGCCAGTTGTTCACGTTTGGCGGTGGCCTCCTCCGGCGTACAGGCCCAGACGGGCAGGGCGCAAGCGAGGGTGGCGGCGAGGGTGAGCTTGATCAGGGTTTTCATCGGGGCAGGCCTCAGTTCCGGTTAAGGCGGGTTAACCGGTTGAGGCCTTGAGCGCGGGAAAAGTTCAGTGCTTATTGCTCTTCGTGGCAGCAACTCGATTTAGCACCTTGCTCATAACGATCATGATGCCGAACCCATTCCATGATCTCGTCTTCATTCCTGCCTTTGGGCGTGAGATCGAGGTAGTTGTGGGCACCGACCAGCATGTCGAGACCGCGAGCATAGGTTGAGTAGGTGTGGAAAATGTCGCCATTCGCGTTGCGATAAAACACGCTCAGCCCGGGCATTTCTTCCTCGGCGCTGTCAGTTTTTTCGTAGTTGTACGTAGCCTTTCCCGCCGCGACATCTTCTGCCCGGGCGCAAACACCGAAGTCGTAGTTGAAGTCGCAACTCTCTGACGACACCCAATCAAACTTCCAGCCCATGCGCCGTTTAAAGTCCTGGAACTCATTGAATGGGGCGTGAGAAACAGCCACAACGGCGATGTCGTGATGGGCCAGATGCTGATTGGCGCCATCGATATGGTCGCTGAGGAACGAGCAACCCTGGCACCCTTCCTCCCAATCCTTGGCAAACATGAAGTGGTAAACCACCAGTTGGCTGTGTTTGCCAAACAAGTCAGTGAGTTTCAATTCACCGTTCGGACCCTGGAAGTGGTAGTCCTTGTCGACCTTCACCCATGGCAAAGCGCGCCGTTCCGCGCTCAGCCGGTCGCGTTCCTTGGTGAAGGCTTTCTCGTGAATCAGATGTTGCTTACGGGCGGCGAGCCATTCTTCGCGCGATACCACCGGATGATTCTCAATGTTCATGATGATTTCTCCTGCGGGGTTGAAACCGTCTGTTTCAGACTAGTCGTTTAACCCTGCTGAAAATCGACAGACCGCCGGTCGGTCGGCTCGGGAAATGCGGCTGAACGGCTGACAGCCACTCCGGTCACAACCTATGAACGCGCCATAAATCACGCGCACCGGAGGTTGTATCAGGATGACGACTTATAACTGGGATTTGATTGAACGCTTGCTGCACGAAGTGCAGAACAGCGCCGGCCACAGTTTTGCCCCACGGGCCTACGCCGAAGACTATGCCGCGGCGAAAGCCAGCGCCGGCGAGCCGATCGAGAATCTGGATCATCTGAAAACGCTGGCTTGCGACTATGAAAGGTTGCTGCTGTTGCGCGGCTACATCGCACCGCGTCCGGATGAGGAGGGCAGCACGGGTAACAATTTTGTCCTGACGCCGCGCGGTTCCAGCTTGCTGAGCCTGATCGCCAGCAGCATTCCCGGCAACGATCACCCGCGTCAGGTGCTGGATGAGCAGGAGGATGCGCTGGCTGAGGCGACGTTTGATGAAGTGGCGTCAAAAGCCCAGATCGCCTGATTTTCCACAGGGCAAAACATCGCAGCCTTCGGCAGCTCCTACAGAGATCGGTGTAGGAGCTGACGAAGGCTGCGATGTTTTGATCTTCTAATTCTGCTTCGCGGCCTTGAGGCATTTGAGGTCGTTGAAGTCTTTGCGCACCCCTTCGATCTTCTTCAACAACCGCTGCCGCTGTTGCGGCGTGCTTTCGGCCATCAGATCCACTGCTAGCGAGCGTCCCTGCGCCTCAGTATCGGCAAAGGCCTTGCGGTAATCCGCTGTCCATAAGGTCTCGCGATTGACCAGAAGCGTCTCGATTCTCTGTGGGAATTCGGGACTTTTCCGTTGTGCGACTGCGGCACTGAACTGCTTCTGCCAATGGGCGCGATTGGCGATCCATTGCGTGTACTGATCGCCCAGCGCGGTCGACCACGCCATGACCCGCTGCTCCTGCGTGGCGCTCAGTGGCCCCAGCCAATCGTTCAGACGTTTAACCATGCGCGCGCCACGTTCGGCAATTTGCTGCTTAAGCGGTGGTTTCAGGTATTCCTGCTGACGCTTGCGCAAATCCTTGGCAAACGCGTCATTCATTTCCGCCACCTGTTTGTCGTCCAGACCTTGCAACAGCTCGACGGCGGACGGGGTGATTTCCCGCGCTGTTTCGGCGATGGCCTGCTTGGCCTCCACCGTGCGGGCCTGCAGCGCGGCATCGGTGACCTGATTGGTTTCGACCATTGTCTGCAGGCGATCAAGCCAGTCCAGGTAGCCCGGCAATTGCGTGGTGCAATGCCAGCTCAGGTGGTCCTTGAGGCGTTCGTTGAACCAGTCTTTCTGCTCGCCGTTCATGTCCAGGTAATCGCCGAGCGTCCATGGAATGATCACATCGAGATTGCGATAGGCCAGGCCGACGCGACTGCAGGCGCCGAGGGCGAGGGTGAAGATCAGTAGCGCGGCGATGTGTTTGAACCAGCGAGACATGGGCGAATCCTTGCGTGAGCCTGGCTTCGAGGGACTGATTCCTATGTGAACGCAGAATGAACCCGGCAGTTCAGCCGATCAATAGAACGCGCGTTCAGCCTTGAGGGTGACGAGGCCGTCGCACTGACTGTTGTGCCCGGAGTAGGCCGAGCAATCGCTGCCGCTGAGGCTGGAGTTGCTGTAGATCAGGTCGAGATCGACGCCCATGAATGGCCGGGACAATTTCACTGACCAATCGGTAAAGCTGCCGACATAACCACCGTCCACAGCTACCGGCGTGTTCAGTTGGTGGGTGGTGTATTTCATGCTGACGCCGATGCCGAACGGTTGATTGCCGCCAAGATCGGCAAACAAGGTGTTGTTCTGTTTATCCGGGTCGTTGCTGAAGGCCACGCCGAAGCGGCTGCCGAGCAAGGTCAAACCACCGAACAGCTCCTGGCTGTCGAGCGTTTCTACCTTGGGATAGCTGTAGTGGATCATCCCGACTTCGTAACCAAGGGTTTGATCGAAAGGCTGTTTAAAACCGACGTAGGAGTCGATCTCGAGGTTCTTGCCCGGCGTGATGCCCATGCTCGGCGCGTACTGGCCAACGTAGAGGCCACTGTCGTGGCTCAGGTCGAGGCCGCCGTGGAAGGAACCGATTGCCGCGGGTTTGACCAGACCCTGGGCCATGCTACGTGTCGGCGTGGTGCCGAGTTTGAGGTCGAAGTCGCCGAGCTCACGCTGGAAAATCTGCGCGTGCGCGGTCGCACTAGCCAATAGGCCTACGAGTAATAAACAGGATGGTTTGCGCATGCGTCACTCCATGAACAGCGAGGGCAGGGCGGCGGGCCTGCTGAAACGCTTGATCTAGACGCGTGCAAGGATACCGGCGAATGCTCGGCGTTGAAGGCCGTTCGTCGATTTAAAAGGATTTTTGTTTAATGCGGAGGGTATGTTGCGCGGTGCCAGTCCAGACGCTTCGAAGCTCAAAGCGCCTCTGGACGGGTGTAAACCGGGTATTACTTCTTGCCCAGGCTGATCTGCTTGGACGGGCCGAATGTCTGGCCACTGACGCCTTTGGCAATTTGCTGAATCTCGCCGCCGGACTTGAGGAACGCTGCGATCTGATCGTTGATCGATTCGCTGGTTTCAACGGCTGGAGCTGGCTTTGCTTTGCTGGTGGATGCTTTTACACGCATGGCGGCCATTAACCTGTAGAAAAGTAACTCGGCCAGGCATCGTACAGGAATAACTTGACAATTGCTTGGCAAATATCCCCGGGAATAACCAACCTCATTGCTGCATTATTCTCGATTAAATGTTCGAAATATTCGGCTAACCTGCTGTTTTAAATAAGAACATTCAGGTGTTACGGCATTCAGGTTTTCACTCGCGAGCGCTTGTGCCTGCCTGACGAGCGGCACTCAAGCACTGGCGCGAGCAAGGAAAATCAAGGCGTTGAGCGGGTTTCAACAGTGTGCGGATCTGCCGCCCGACGGGCACGCCAAAAACGGGTAGAATGCCGCCCACGCAATGAGGGTTTCGGAAAATGGCTTTAGTCGGGCGTTACAACAGTTTGCAAGTGGTGAAACACACTAACTTCGGTTTATATCTGGACGGCGGTGCTGACGGCGAGATTCTTTTGCCTAATCGTTATATTCCGAAAGATATTCCTACCGAAGATGAAGATTGGCTCAACGTATTTGTTTATCTGGACAGCGAAGACAAACTTCTCGCCACCACGGAAAAACCAAAAGTTCAGGTCGGCGAATTTGCCAGTCTGAAAGTCGTTGAAGTCAACAGCATCGGTGTGTTCCTCGATTGGGGGCTGCCGAAGGATCTGTTGCTGCCGTATTCCGAAGAAAAGCGCCAGATGACCGCCGGCGAATACTGCGTGGTGCATGTCTACCTCGATAAGCACACCCGCCGCATCACCGCGACCGCGCGTCTGGATCGCTACCTCGACAAGACCCCGGCCAACTACAGCCAGGGCCAGGAAGTTGATCTGCTGGTTGCCGAAGCCACCGACATGGGCTTCAAGGCGATCATCAACAACAAGCACTGGGGTTTGATTCACAAGAACGAAATCTTCAAGTTCATGCGCGCCGGCATGATCGAGAAGGGCTATATCAAGGAAATCCGTGCCGACGGCAAGATCGCTCTGAGCCTGCAACCGGTTGGCCAGGAAGCGGCCAGCAGCCTGAACTCGAAGATCCTCGCCAAGTTGCGCGACAACAGCGGCACATTGCCGGTCAGCGACAAGAGCGATCCGGCATTGATCAGCAGCCTGTTCGGCGTCAGCAAAGGCAACTTCAAGAAGGCCATCGGTGCGCTGTACAAGGAAGGCAAGATCGTCATTCATGCCGATCGCATTGAACTAACCTGAGCCTTGGGTGGCCCATGTTGCATGGGGCACACACGAGGTCGGGTCGATGAAAAAAGCGCTGATTGCCTACGTTGCCACGCTGGTGACGTTTCTGTTGCTCGACGGTATCTGGCTCGGCCTGTTGATGGCGCCGACCTATCGCGAACTGCTCGGTCCGCTGATGCTCGAAAAACCGCTGCTGGTTCCGGCAGCGGTTTTTTATTGCCTGTATGTTTTTGGTTGTGTGGTGTTTGTGGTGCTGCCGGCCGTGACGTGGCAATGGGCGGCGAAGCGGGGGGCGTTATTGGGGCTGGTGGCGTATGGCACTTACGACCTGACCAATTGGGCGACGTTGCGCGGGTGGTCGGTGCAGGTGTCATTGATGGATTGGGCGTGGGGGACGTTTGCCACGGCAGTGGCTTGTAGCGTTGGGTTTTTGTTGGCTAAACGACTGCATTCAGATCCATAAGCAGGGTTGATTGAACTGACGCCATCGCTGGCAAGCCAGACTCCCACAGGGTTTTGTGTCGAACAGTGGAATAGCGGACAACCTGTCACTGTGGGAGCGGGCTTGCCAGCGAATGGCGGCGCAGCCGACAGCCATTCACCCCTGCCGCCACTGAAGAACTAAATGTCTTTTCCAGACGGCTTTTTCCCTCTGACTGATTGATAATCCCCGGCACTGTTTTTGACCATTGGATGGCCTGCCATGTTGTGTGTGTTCGAGGTGTTGCGGTGAGTGTCGAGCGGCGCAATGCCGACAGTTTTGCCCTGCAAGTGATGATCGGTCTGTGCCTGATCTGGGGTGTGCAGCAGGTGATGATCAAATGGGCGGCGCCCGACATCGCGCCAGTCATGCAAGCGGCCGCGCGCTCGGGGATCTCTGCGTTGCTGGTGGGATTGCTGATCTGCTGGAAGGGCGGCTGGGATCAGGTTGGCGTGACCTGGCGTGGCGGGCTGCTGGCCGGTGCGTTGTTCGGTCTGGAGTTCTTCTTCATCGCCGAAGGGTTGCAACTGACTACTGCCGCGCACATGTCGGTGTTCCTCTATACCGCGCCGATTTTTACCGCGCTGGGCGTGCATTTCCTGTTGGCCAGTGAGCGACTGCGACCGTTGCAATGGTTGGGGATTCTGCTCGCGTTTATCGGCATTGCGATTGCTTTCGCTGGCGGCGTGTCCTGGAATGACCTTGATCGGCGCATGCTCCTGGGCGATGCCTTTGGTGTCTTGGCCGGTGCCTGCTGGGGCGCAACCACGGTGGTGGTGCGCGCCTCGCGATTGTCGGAAGCGCCGGTGACGTTGACCCTGTTTTATCAGTTGATCGTCGGTTTCCTCGGCCTGCTGTTGATCGCGCTTTTCAGCGGCCAGATCACTCATGTCAGCCTCACCACTGTGGCCGTCGCCAGTGTGCTGTTTCAGGGGCTCGTCGTATCGTTCTTCAGTTACCTGATCTGGTTCTGGTTGCTGCGCCGTTATCTGGCGGCGAACCTTGCGGTATTCTCGTTCATGACGCCGCTGTTCGGCGTGACCTTTGGCGTGTTGCTGCTCGGCGAACAACTGAGCGTGAACTTCATCATCGGCGCGGTGCTGGTGTTGCTCGGTATCACCTTTGTCAGCGCCGAGCAGTGGTTGCGCCGGCGTTTGCGCAAAGCGCTCGGCCAACGTTAGTCGATTGCATCGCCAGGCCGCCGGCCAGCAGCAAACCGCTGCCGGCGATCACTAATGCGGGCTGCAAACCGCCGCTGAAATGGCTGCTCAACGCGGCCAGCAGCGGGCCGCTGAGCTGGCCGACCGCAAAGCAGGCAGTGAGCATCCCGGCGTTGCGCTGGGTGGCGTGCGGCGCCAGTTCCCGCGAGCGCTGCATGACCAGTTGCATGCAAGCCAGAAACGGCATGCCACACAGGATCACGCCCAGTGCCAGGCCAAGTCCGCTGCCCAGCAGACAGGCAAACACCCCGGCCGCTTGCAGCCACAGCGTCGCCATCAACCAGTGACGGGTCGTTGCGCGATCGTGACGCCGCAGGCTCACCAGCAACACGCCAATCGCAGCGCCAAGACCGAAGCAGGGCCAGAACAGATCCGCCTGCCATTGCCCGTGAAACTGCGCATTGGCCATTTGCGAGAGGAAGGTTGCCGGAATGATGTAGCCGACGCCGTACAGCGCATAGATCACCGCCAGTCGACCAATGCCCCGATTCGACGGACTGACCGCCGCAGCAACCGCCGTTGTCGTTGCGACAGGCGTTGGCAGCAGACGCCAGACCCCCAACATCATCACCAACGCCGCTGCGGCATAAATCAGCCACAACGTTGCGGACGTCTGATTCAGCAGATGTGAGACCAGCGCCAGCACCCCCGTCAGAAAAATCCCCAGACCTGGTCCGGCAAATACCAGAGCACCCAAACCTGGGCGACCCGCTGCCGCCGCCAAGGGTTGGCTTAAAGACGTGATCATCACCAGCACCCAGGCGCTCGCCACCCCGGTGCCGAAGCGCAACAGCAAGTGCGACCAGAAGCCATTGGCCCAGAACGACGCCAGGGTCAGCAGCACGCACAACCACAAGCCGCCGTGCAGGCGCCGTTGCACCTGCTGCGGGCGATGCGCAAACATCGCGTCCACCGCGCCGAGCAGATAACCGAGGTAATTGGCCGCGGCAATCAGACCAGCGGCCGTCAGGTCGATCTGCCCTTCGCTGAGCAGGTGTGGCATTTGCGGGGTGAGGGCGAAACGCCCGATGCCCATGGCCATCATCAGGGCCACGAAGCAGGCGGATAAGCGAATCAATGGCGACATGGTCGGGATTCCGTTGAAGGATCAATGACCGTCAGGCTAGGACTGATTGACTTTCTTTAAAATTGAATAATAGTGAGTAACTTGTTCTGTTCTGGAGAAAGGTTGTGGAGTTCAGCCAACTGCGGATCTTTCAGGCCGTGGCCGAAGAGGGGTCAATCACCCGCGCCGCCGAACGCCTGCACCGCGTGCCGTCGAATCTATCGACCCGGCTCAAGCAACTGGAGGAGCAGCTCGGTGTCGAGCTATTCGTCCGTGAGCGTCAGCGTTTGCAACTGTCGCCTGCAGGAAAAGTCCTGCTGGACTACACCGCCAAACTCTTTGCCCTGCGCGATCAGGCCAGCGCGGCGGTGATGGGTGGCAAGCCGGCCGGTGATTTTGCTCTGGGCACCATGTACAGCACGGCGGCGATTCATCTGCCGGCGTTGCTGGCGCGTTATCACAAGCAATATCCAGCGGTGAATCTGCAGGTGCAGTCGGCACCGAGTGGTGAGTTGTTGGAGGGGTTGCTGACCGGACGCCTGGATGCCGCGTTGGTCGATGGACCGCTGGAGTTGGCTGGCCTCGACGGTGTGCCGTTGTGCGAGGAACGACTGGTGTTGATCACCGAAATTGATCATCCGCCGGTGCGTGGCGCCCGAGATGTCGAAGGGCGGTCGGTGTTCACCTTTCGTCGCGGGTGTTCTTATCGCATGCGTCTGGAGGCGTGGTTTTCGCACTACCAGGCGACGATGGGCCGGGCGATGGAGATCGAGTCCTATCAGGGCATGCTCGCCTGTGTGATCGCCGGCAGTGGTGTGGCGCTGATGTCGGAGTCGATGCTGGCCAGCCTGCCGGGGCGCGAGAGCGTCGCCGCGCACCCGTTGGCCGAGCCATTCGTGGGTGCGACAACATGGCTCATGTGGCGCAAAGGCATGGTCGGCGCCAACCTCAATGCCTGGATCGAGGTGCAGCAGGCTGTCTATCCTGCGGCTCAGATCGAAACCCGCGAAACCGCCTGAACCAATGCCGGCGATTCCTGTTCAATTCAGTAACAGATCATTGCGGATTTGGCCGAGCATTGCGTAGGACTTCGGACTATTATCAGTGCGAAGCGGCCTCAGAATTCCGGCCGCTCAGCACCACCCTGAAGGGGGCATGACGATGAAAGAGAAAATTCAAAACTGGCTGCACGACTTGGGTGTTGCCCTCGGCTTGATCGAACCGCCTCTGCAACCTGTACCGATCCGCACCGATGACGAGCAGCGCCGCCGTCAACAACGGCGCCGGTAACGCCCCCGATCCGAGATCAAAGGATTCAAGGTCAAGAGATCGCAGCCTGCGGCAGCTCCTACATGGATTAATGCAGGAGCTGCCGCAGGCTGCGATCTTTTGCTTTTAATGACGGCCGATCTCCAGCAAAAACCGGCTCAAGTCATTCGCGGTCTTCGCGGTCTTGAGCATGCGGTCTTCCTCGGCGGTGAACGCCGTCAGTCCGAATTCATCTTCCAGATGAAAGATCAAATCTTCTATATCAGCTTTCTCCAGGCCCAATTGCACGAGGCTGGTGTTGTCGTTGAATTCATGGGTTTCCAGCAGACGCCGGATATATCGATGCACGGCGGCACGCACGGCAGCTCTTCTCATGGCAGATTTTCTGATTGTTGTTGTGCTTGAGTGAAGCAGGCCTCAGGCGTGGCCGCGTAACCACTCGTCAATCATCGAGCGCAAATGCTCCCCGGAAAAGCTGTCGAAGTGCCCGCCATGCACCGTGCGGATCGGCAACGCCCGCAAACGTCGCAGACTGGCGGCGTAATTCTCAAGATTGGAGTGGTAGGCGTCTTCGATCAGCGGCCCGTCGTAAATGATGTCGCCGCTGAACAGGGTTTGCGTCGCCGCCTCATACAGGCTGATCCCGCCCGGCGAATGCCCCGGCGTGTGCAGCACTTGCAGTGTGCGATTGCCCAGATCGAGCACATCGCCGTCCTCGACAAACCCGGTGGCCGGCGCGGCTTTGACCCGGTATTCGGCGTAGCACAACGGGCAGTCCGGATGCGCTTCAAACATGTCGTCGCCGACGAAGGCGCGGCTCAAATCGTTTTCGCCATCCGGCGCCGCCAGAATGTCTGCCTCGGCGGGATGCACCAGTCGTTCGGCAAATTCATGGTGGCCGGCGATATGGTCGAAGTGGCAATGACTGGCCACTGCCACTAACGGGCGTTCAGTCAGCCACGGCAACTGCTCACGAAGGCTGACCAGCCCTGAACCGCTATCCAGCAACAAGTCTTTGTCACGGCCCTGAACGTGCCAGAGGTTGCATCGGTAAAACGGCCGAATATACGGCTCGTGAATCAGCCGAATGCCGTCACTCAGGTGTTGTACTTCGAACCATTTACCGCGAGAAACAATCTTCATCAGCACTTTCCTTCAGACGAAAAAAACGGGTGTGGCAACCGACGCCACACCCGTCGAAGAAAGCATCAAGTCGTTACATCAGAGCTTAGATCGCACTCGCCACGGTTGCCGGGCGAGGAGAGACCAGGCTCACCACCACAAAGCTCACCAGACCTACAGCCAGGCTGTAGTAGATCGGCGTGTTCGCATCCAGACCGTCCTTGAACATGAACAGCAGCGCGGTGGCAAAACCCAGGCCCATGCTGGCGATGGCGCCGGCGGTGGTCGCACGTTTCCAGAAAATCGCACCGATCAGCGGGACCAGCATGCCGCCCACCAACAGGTTGTACGCCAGCGTCAGGGCGCTGATCACGTCATTCACCACCAGCGCGATACCCAGCACGACCACACCGGTCAGCAGGGTGAACAGGCGGTTGATGCCCAGGCTCGACGGTTTACCGCCACGCAGTTTCGGCAGCAGGTCTTCCGTCAGCGTGGTGGCCGCGGCGAGCAGGCCGGCGCTGGCGGTGGACATCATTGCAGCGAGTGCCGCAGCGATCACCAAACCACGGATGCCGTCCGGCAGCGACAGTTTGACGATGGCGGCGAAAGCGTTGTTGACGTTGTCCAGATCCGGGATCAGCACGTGTGCAGCCATGCCGATCAGCGCGCAAGCCAGGCCGTAGAGGATGCAGTAGATACCCGCGATGCTGCCGGCGTATTGCGCGACTTTGGCGGTCTTGACGGTGAACACCCGTTGCCAGATGTCCTGACCGATCAGGATGCCGAAGAAGTAGATCATGAAGTAGGTGATGATCGTGTCCCAGCCGATGGTGGTGAAGCTGAAGGCAGTCGCCGGCAGTTTCAGCACCAGTTCGTCCCAACCGCCGACGCGGTACAGGCAGATCGGCAACAGGATGAACATCAGGCCCACGGTCTTGATGATGAACTGGACGATGTCGGTCAGGGTCAGCGACCACATGCCGCCGATCGCCGAGTAGATCACCACGACGCCACCACCGACGAGTACCGAAACCCAGAATGGCAGGTCAAACAGCACTTGCAGGACGGTGCCGATCGCCAGGATCGAGGTCACGCCGATCATCAGCGCGTAAGCCAGCATGATTGCCGCGCTCGCCGAGCGGGCCATCGGGTTGTAGCGTTTTTCCAGAACCTGGGTGACGGTGTAGATCTTCAGTTTCAGCAGCGGTTTGGCGAGAAACAGGTTCAGCGCAACGATGCCGCAACCCAGTGCCGCGCACAGCCAGAAACCGGAAATGCCATGCACGTAACCCAGACGTACAGTGCCGACGGTGGACGCGCCACCGAGAACGGTCGCGGCCATGGTGCCCATGTACAGGCTCGGGCCGAGGTTACGACCGGCAACGAGAAAGTCCTCGTTGGTCTTGGCCTTGCGCATGCCGAAGTAGCCGAGCAAGAGCATGCCGGCGGCGTAGATGAGGACGACGAATAAATCCAAAGCCATGATGGCGTGTCTCCGATTGTCTTTTTTATGTTGAGGCCAAAATCATTTCCCTTGTAGGCCTTCGCCTGCTCGCGATAGCGGTCTGTCAGTCACATCTTTATTGGATGTGCTGAAGTCATCGCGAGCAGGCGAAGGCCTACAGGGATCTGCGTCAGGCGGCCTGACGCAGTTGAGGTTTTACTGCGGCTTCACGCCGGGCATCCTTCGGGCCGAACACTTCGCGCGGTTCCGGGAACAGGCTCAGCAGCGTCAGGTACACCACCGAGGCCAGGCCCAGGGTCACCGGCAAACTGATGTCGATGCCGCCGGCCATTTCACCTAGCGGGCCAACGAACTGCCCCGGCAAATTCACGAAGCACAGGCCAACCGCCGCGCTCGGGATCCATGCACCCAGACCGCGCCAGTTCCAACCGTGGCTGAACCAGTAGCGTCCGCCCTGTTCGCCGCGAGTGAACACTTGCAGGTCATCCGGGCAGTAGAAGCCGCGACGCACCAACAGGCCGATGATCATGATCACCATCCATGGCGTGGTGCAGGTGATGATCAGCACGGCGAAGGTCGACACGCTCTGCACCAGGTTCGCCGCAAAACGGCCGATGAAGATGAAGGCAATCGACAGCACGCCGATCAGCAGCGTCGCCTTAACCCGTGACAGCACCCGTGGGAACACGCTGGACATGTCCAGCCCGGTGCCATACAGCGAGGTGGTGCCGGTGGACATGCCGCCGATCACCGCAATCAGGCACACCGGCAGGAAGAACCAGCTCGGCGACACCGCCAGCAAACCGCCGACATAGTTGTTCGCCGCGATGTAGTCCGGCGCCTTGATCGCGACGATGGTCGCGGTGGTCAGGCCGAACAGGAACGGGATGAACGTGGCGATCTGCGACAGCACCACCGCCGCCATGATCCGTTGCTTGGAAGTTTCACGCGGGATGTAGCGCGACCAGTCGCCGAGAAACGCACCGAAGGAAATCGGGTTGCTCATCGCCACCAGCGCAGCACCGATGAACGCGGCCCAGAAGCCTGGCTGACCGAGGCTGACGGTGCCAGCGTAATGCGCGTCGAAAGGACCGGCGAAGGCGAAGATGCCCAGCAGGAATAGCAGGCTGGCGCTCCACACCGCGATCTTGTTCACCCACAGCAAAAAGCGGAAGCCGTAGATGCACACGGTCAGCACCAGAATCGCGAACAGACCGTAGGCCAGGCCCAGAGTCAGATCAGTTTCCGGCAAGCCGATCAGGCGTTTCGCACCACCGATCAGCGCATCGCCCGAACTCCACACCGAGAGCGAGAAAAACGCGATAGCGGTCAACAGCGACAGGAACGAACCGACGATCCGCCCGTGCACGCCGAAGTGTGCGCCGGACGACACGGCATTGTTGGTGCCGTTGAGCGGGCCGAACAGGCCCATCGGTGCGAGGATCAGCGAACCGAGCAGCACGCCCAGCACAATCGCCCAGACGCCGGCCTGAAAAGACAGACCGAACAGCACCGGGAAACTGCCGAGCACGGCGGTGGCAAAGGTATTCGAACCACCGAAGATCATCCGGAACAAGTCCGTCGGACCTGCGCTGCGTTCGTGGTCCGGGATCTGTTCGACCCCGTGGGTTTCAATCTGCGTAAGGCTTTGGTCGTTGTTGTTGTTATTCATGATCTGCTCCGATCATAAAGGCGCGCTCATCGTGCGTGAGCGTCACCTGTCTTGGCTAAGGGGATGGCAGCCCTTCCGGCATTGCGGACAAATGTTCGTGGCAGGCCAGCCAATGGCCTTGTTGTTCTAGGCTCGACGCGTGTTTTTTGAACACAATCGTCTCGCGCTCCTGGCTGAAGTGTTGCTCCCCTTGCATGCGCAGCTCGGTGGCCACGTCATGGATGAAAATCGCCACGTCACCCTGCAGGCTGACGAAGGCGTTGCTCGACGTGCACGCAAGCACCTCGAAGCCATCCTCGGCGCGCCAGCTGTCCCACAAGGCCTGATAGGCATCGCGCGACAGCAGCGGCTGTTCGAGGGTGTAGAAGACGAAACTCGCATCGGCGCTGAACGCGCCGAAGTAAGCTTCGCGATCGTTACGGGCGAAGGCGGCCACCAGCTCGGCGGCCGCTCGCAAAACCTGATCACGTTCGTTCATGACCCGACCCTTAGCGATGGACCACGCCAGGCAGTACGCAGAGCATTTCGTACAGCAGGTTGGCGGCCAGCAGCGAGGTGTTGCCGGTGGTGTCATAAGCGGGCGAGACTTCTACCAGATCGCAACCGATCAGGTCGAGGCCTTGGCAGCCACGGACGATTTCAATCGCCTGAATGGTCGTCAGACCACCGATTTCCGGGGTGCCGGTGCCAGGCGCCCAGGCCGGGTCGATGCCGTCGATGTCGAAGCTGAGGTACACCGGACCACCGCCGACTTTCTCGCGTACTTCAGCCATCAGCGGCGCCAGCGACTTGTGCCAGCACTCTTCGGCTTGAACTACGCGGAAGCCCTGATCGCGGCTCCAGTTGAAGTCGTCAGCGGTGTAACCCTGCGCGCGCAGACCAATTTGCACCACGCGGTCGCAATCCAGCAGACCTTCTTCGACGGCGCGACGGAAGGTCGTGCCGTGAGCAATCTTCTCGCCAAACATGTGATCGTTGACGTCAGCGTGGGCATCGATGTGCACCAGACCGACCTTGCCGTGCTTTTTATGAATCGCGCGCAGGATCGGCAGGGTGATGGTGTGGTCGCCACCCAGGGTCATCGGGATCACGTTGTGCTCGAGGATGTTGTCGTAGGCTTCTTCGATGATGCGCACGGCGTCGAGCAGATTGAAGGTGTTGATTGCCACGTCACCGATGTCGGCGACCGACAGCGAGTCGAATGGCGCCGCGCCGGTGGCCATGTTGTACGGGCGGATCATCACCGATTCGGTGCGGATGTCGCGAGGCCCGAAGCGGGTGCCGGGGCGCAGCGAAGTACCGATGTCCAGGGGCACGCCAACAAAGGCAGCGTCCAGGCCGGCAGCGGTCGGTACATGGGGGAGTCGGAGCATGGTGGCGATGCCGCCGAAGCGCGGCATTTCGTTGCCGCCCAGTGGTTGGTGAAGAATCTTGTCCACGGGTAGGGCCTCATCGTCTTTGTTTTATTTATGTCGGCGCGCCGTAGAGCAGGGGGCGGACGCCGCTGTGGGGCCGATGATGCGAAATGTAGTGCGGCGGAAGAATCGCTACGGGCAAAAACTTAGTTCAGATTTTTCTAAACTAATGGCGAGGCTGGGATTAGACTTTGCGATCTTGAGATTCTTGCCTGGCTGAACATCGCGGCCCCCTCACCCCAGCCCTCTCCCGGAGGGAGAGGGGGCCGACCGAGTTGTCAGCGGAATCTGCAGCGACCTGAAAAAACGAGTTGAACTCAGGATTTGAAAGCCATGGAGATCAGCTCCCTCTCCCTCGGGGATAGGGCTGGGGTGAGGGGCTTTTCCCACAGACACACAGTTGCAAAGCCCGGAGCAGACATGGCCAACGCTTTACCCGACCTGAAACTATTGCGCATTTTCGTCAGCGTCGTCCGTCATCAGGGTTTTGCCAACGCGCAACAGGAACTCAACCTGTCGACCTCGGCCATCAGCACTTACATGAGCCAGCTCGAAGCCGCGCTCGGCCTGGTGCTGTGTCATCGCGGGCGCGGCGGGTTCAGCCTGACCAGCAAAGGTGAGCTGTTCCATCAGGAAACCTTGCGCCTGCTCGCCGAACTCGAAGGTTTCGAGCAATACGCCGCCGCGCTCAAGGGCGAACTGCGCGGCACGCTCAACCTCGGTGTGATCGACTCCACCGTCAGCGACAAGGCCTTGCCGTTCGCCGAAGCCATCGGCGCCTACAGCCAGGAACACCCGGCGGTGCATTTGCACCTGTCGGTGATGAGCCCCTACGAGTTGCAACTCGGCGTGCAGGACAACCGTCTCGATCTGGCCATCGGTGCGTTTTCCACACGCATGAGCGGTCTGATTTACATGCCGCTGTACCGCGAACAACATTGGTTGTATTGCAGTAGCCGCCATCCGTTGTTCAACGAGCGGCGGATTCCCGAGCAAGTCATCACCCAGCAACGCATGGTTGGGCGTGGGTACTGGAGTCAGGCCGAATTGGCCCGCCACGGCTTCAAACACAGCGCCGCCACCGTGGAAAGTATGGAAGCGCAACTGATTCTGGTGCTGTCCGGCGCCTACATCGGTTACTTGCCAGAACACTACGCTCAGGCGTGGGCCGACAAGGGCGATTTGCGCGTGCTGCTACCGGCGACGTTTGGTTATCAGGCACCGTTTTCGATGATCATGCGCCGCGGCCGTAGCCGCGAACCGCTGATCCAGACCTTCCGTGATTTGCTCAAAGCACAGCTCAATCAGGCTTAAGACCGATGTCCAGAATTCAATGCCCGCGCTGCCTGCGCCCACAAACCCATTGCCTGTGCCCGTTGATCCCGAGCCTCGACAGCCGCACGCGGGTGTTGCTGTTGCAGCATCCAAGTGAAGTTAATCATGCGTTGAATACCGCGCGGTTGGCGGCACTCGGGTTGAGCAATGCCGAGATGATTGTTGGTGAGGTGTTCGAGAATTTGCCGGCGCTGTTGAACCGTCCGGGCTATCGGGCGCGGTTGTTGTTTCCCGCTGATGATGCGCAGCCGATGCAGGCTTACGGCGAGTCCGATGAACCCCTGTTGCTGGTCGTTCCGGATGGCACCTGGCGCAAGGCGCGCAAGATGCTGCACCTCAATCCGCTGCTGGCGGCGTTGCCACGGGTGACGCTGGCCGAGGGTGGCGTGTCGCGCTATCGCTTGCGCAAAGCACCGGGGCCGGGGGCGTTGTCGACCATTGAGGCGATTGTGCAGGCGTTGCAGACGCTGGAAGCACCGACGTCATTCGAGCCGTTGCTCAAGCCGTTCGAGGCGTTGATCGAGGGGCAGATTGCGGCGATGGGGGAGGAGACTTTCCAGCGTAATCATGCTGAAAAATAGTCGGTATTCTTGCTGGCCTCATCGCTGGCAAGCCAGCTCCCACAGGTTCTGAGGTGTTCACAGGTTTTGTGGCCGACACGGACACTGTGGGAGCTGGCTTGCCAGCGATGGGGCCAGTCAATTCACCACAAAATCCGGATATCTCTAGCGTTCGCGCATCGCCTCGGTCCGCGCTTTCAGCACCGGTTTCAACAGGTAATCGAGGACGCTTTTCTCCCCGGTAATAATGTCCACCGTCGCCACCATCCCCGGAATGATCAGCAGCGGTTTCACATCCCCGCCCAAATGGTTTTTATCGGTGCGCACCTGAATCAGATAGAAGCTGTTGCCCTTGTCATCGGTGATCGTGTCAGCACCGATCAGCTCAAGCTTGGCGCTCAGCCCGCCGTAAATCGTGTAGTCGTAAGCGCTGAACTTGACCATGGCTTTCTGGCCCGGATGCAGGAACGCTACATCCTGTGGGCGCACTTTGGCTTCGATCAGCAGGTTGTCTTCCAGCGGTACGATTTCGACCATGTCACTGCCCGGCTGGACCACGCCGCCGATGGTGTTGACCTTCATTTGCTTGATCACACCGCGTACCGGTGAGGTCACGGTGGTGCGGGTCACACGGTCATCGATGGCGATGCTGGTGGCGGTGATTTTCGACAGGTCGGTGCGTTTCTCATTCAGCTCTTTCGCCGCCTCGGAACGGAAGGTCTGTTCCGACTCGTCGATCTTGCTGCGGATCTCGGCAATCGCCGATTCGGCGCGGGGAATCGCCAGGGTCGTGGCGTTCAACGAGCCTCGGATTTCTACCGCGCTGCGCTTGAGCCGGAGAATTTCCACCGGTGACACCGCGCCGGTTTTTACCAGCGGTTCGGACATGTTCATCTCTTGTTGCAGCAACGCCAGGCTGGAACTGAACTGGCCCTGCTTGGAGCGAAACTCCGCCAGCTCTTGAGTCTTCTGTCGCAGTTGCTCGCTCAGCGTACGCTGCTCGCTGGCCAACCGACGCTGGCGCTGTTCGTACAGCGAACGTTCGTCTTCGGCGACTTGCGGCGCCTTGGCAATCACTTCATCAGAGAGCTTGAACGGCCGACCTTCGGCCTCTGCCGACAGCCGCTCGACCTGCGCCGTCAGCGCATAACGATCAGCCTCGCTCTCACCCTTGTTCGAGCGAAAGCGTGTGTCATCCAAGCGCAGCAAGGTATCGCCCTTGTTCACCATTTGCCCTTCGCGCACAAAGATCTCGGTGACGATCCCGCCTTCAAGGTTCTGGATCACCTGAACCTTGCTCGACGGAATCGCCTTGCCTTCACCCATGGTCACTTCTTCGAGCACGGCGAATTTGGCCCAGACCACCGCGCTGATCAGCAACGCTGCGGCCAGCCACACGGTGATCCGCGACCAGCGCGGCGAATCCTGCAAGGACGCGCCGGCGGTTTCCGGCATGAATTCGGCTTCGGCGCTTTTGCCGAAACTGTCGAAGTAGCCACGATCTTTGCTATCGGAGGAAGCAGACATGGGGCAACTCCTAGACCGCCGCCGAGCCGACACGGCCCTTGCGCAGTGCATCGATGACCGCTTCTTTCGGGCCGTCAGCGACGACCCGGCCGTTGTCCAGCACCAGCAAGCGGTCCACCAGGCTCAGCATCGAGGTGCGGTGGGTGACCAGCAGCAGCGTCTTGCCTTGCACCCAGCCGTGCAGCTTCTGCCGCAGCAAGTCTTCACTGCTGTTGTCCATGGCACTGGTCGGTTCGTCGAGCAGCATGATCGGCGGGTCGAGCAACAAGGATCGCGCGAGCAACACCGCTTGGCGTTGGCCGCCAGAAAGCAATTGCCCGCGTTCGCCTACCGGCCGGTCGAAACCTTGCGGATGCTGACGAGCGAGTTCGGTAACGCCGGTCAGTTCGGCCACTTCGAGCATGCGTGAATCGCTGATGTAACGTGCGCCGAGCGTGAGGTTGTCACGCAGACTGCCGGCCAGCAGCGGCAGGTCGTGGGCGACGTAACCGATCTGCTGGCGCAGGTCAGCGACATCGAGTTGGCGCAGGTCGAGGCCGTCGAGCAGGAGCTGACCTTCCTCAGGTTCGTAAAAGCCCATGAGCAATCGCGCCAGGGTGCTTTTGCCCGAACCGCTGCGGCCGATGATGCCGACCCGCTCGCCGGCTTTCAGGCTGAAGCTGACATTGCTCAGCGCCGGCGCGTTCTGGCCGTTGTAGTGAAAGGTCACGCCGCTGACGTCCAGCGCGCCTTGCAGTTGCGTGCGTTCCAGCGGCCGCTGTTTGCCGTCGCGTTCCTGCGGCAGGGCCATCAATGCGTCGGTGCTTTTCATGGTCAGTTGCGCTTGCTGATAACGGGTGATCAGCCCGGCAATCTGCCCCAGCGGCGCGAGCACGCGGCTGCCGAGCATGTAACTGGCGACCAGCGCACCGACGCTGAGATTACCGGCGATGATGCTGTAGACCCCGGCGACAATGGTCGCCATCCCCGAAAACTGTTGAATGAACAGCGTGCCGTTGGTGGCCAGCGCCGACAGATTGCGCGCGTGGCTGTCGAGGCGGGTGAGGGCGCCGTGGGTGCTTTCCCATTTGTGCTGGCGCTCGCTTTCGGCGCTGCAGGCTTTGAGGGTCTCCAGGCCACCGAGGGTTTCGATCAGCACCGCTTGGCGTTCAGCGCCGAGGCTCAGGCTCTTCTGCACGGTGTCACGCAGACGTACCTGAATGATCATCGCGAAGACGATGGTGATCGGAAACGCCAGCAGCGGAATCACCACCAGCCAGCCGCCGAGCAGACCGATCACCACCAGCATCAGCACCACGAACGGCAGGTCGATCAGGCTGGTCAGGGTCACCGCCGTGAGGAATTCGCGCAGGCCCTGGAAGTCATGAATGCTCTGGGCAAAACCGCCGATGGTTGCCGGCCGCGCTTTCATCGACATGCCGGTAATGCGCTCGAATAAAGTCGCGGAAAGGATCACATCGGTTTTCTTGCCGGCAGTGTCGAGCAGGTGCGCACGCACCACCCGCAACACCAGTTCGAAACCGGTGCCGATCAGCAGTCCGATCGACAGCACCCATAAGGTCGACGTGGCCTGATTGGGCACCACGCGGTCGTAGGTCTGCATGACGAACAACGGCACCATCAGGCCTAACAGGTTGATCAGGAAACTGGCGAGGATCGCATCGCTGTAGAGCCATTTCGACAGCTTCAGGGTGTCGCGAAACCACGCATGTACCCGTGGCACCAGCGGCGAGCGCAGGTCTTCGAGTTCGTGGCGCGGACGGGCGAACAAGGCTTGGCCGCTGTAGTGCTCGGCGAGTTCTTCACGGTTGATCCATTGTTCGCCGCCATCGGCTTCGCTGGGCAGAATCAGCGCTTTGCCGTCGTCGCCGAAACGCCGCAGAACAGCGGTGCGGCCGTCGTTGAGCAGCAGCAAAATCGGTAGATTGAGCGGCGAGATGTCTTTCAGATCACGCCGCAGAATCCGCGCCTGCAACCCGGCCCGGGCGGCGGCGCGGGGCAGCAGATCGAGGCTCAGGCGTTGTTTGTTGAGGGGCAGCCCGGCACTCAGGCTGGCCCGGCTGACCGTCGCGCCATGCAGTTTGCAGAGGATCAACAGACCGTCGAGTAACGGATCATCGAAGCTCAGCCGCGGATCGACCCCGGAATGGCCGGGTTCCATGCTGGTCATATTGATCGCCTCTGTTGAACGGACTCAGGTTGATCGTTCCCACGCTCTACGGTCGATGCGTGATCGTTCCCACGCAGAGCGTGGGAACGATCAGGTCAGGGCAAAGTCAGCTCCTGCACCGTTTATTTCAGCTCGGGCAGGCGCGCTTCGTTTTTCACTTCGGTCGCGGCGATCGCATCGGCCGGCAGCACCACCCGTTGCTTGCTCAGCAACTGGCCCATGTTCGCCAGCACGCGATACATCGAATATTCCTCGGTGTAGCGGATTTCGGTGTAACGACGGTTGGCGTTGTAGAGCTCGTTTTCACTGTCGAGCAGGTCGAGCAGGGTGCGTTGGCCGAGGCCGAACTGATCCTGATAGGCGGCGCGCACACGCTTGGTGGTTTCGGCGTATTCGCGGGCGGTCGGGGTCTGTTTCTTTGCGTTTTCCATGGCGTTCCACGCCAGGCGGATGTTCTCGTTCAGCTGGCGCAGGGCGTTGTTGCGGATGTCCATGGCCTGATTGATCTGGTGCGCATCGGAGGCCAGGCGCGCCTTGTCGCTGCCACCACGGAACAGGTTGTAGTTCATCACCACACCCACACGCCATTCGTTGTCGTGGCCTTCGTCGCCCTGCACGTTGTTGTTCGCGCCGACGGCGGCTTCGGCATCGAAGCGCGGGTAGAAGGGTGATTTGGCGACTTCATACTGGCTCTCGGCCGACTGCACGTCAGCCTGGGCGGATTTCAGATACGGGTTGTTGTCGACCATGCTCTGCTGGGCTTCACGCAATTCGGTCGGCAGTTCGCCACGGGTCGAGGCCGGCGTTTCCAGCTCATCGGGCATGCGCCCGACCACGCTGTAGAAATTGGCTTCGGCGTCAGACAGATCGACCTCGGCGGTATCGAGGTTGTTTTGTGCCAGCGCCTTACGCGCGACCGATTGATCCGAGTCGGCGGTGCTGCCGACGCCACGCTCGGTGCGCAGGCCGATCTGATCGTTGACCCGCAAGTGCGCTTGCAAGTTGTTGCGGGCCAGGGTCACCAGTTCGCGGCGCTTGAGCACTTCGAGGTAAACCTCGATGGTGCGCAGGGCCAGATCCTGAGCGGTGCCTTGCGCGTAGTAAGCGCGCGAATTGGACACGCCTTTGGTGCGCTCGACCTCGTTGGCAGTGTTGAAACCGTCGAACAGCATTTGCCGCAGGCGCAGCTCGGACTGGGTGTAATTGAGGATTTCGGTGTGGTGATTACCGAAGGCCCGGGTGTTGGTGTTGTCGCTGTAGCCACGGCCATACGCAGCGTTCAAATCGACGGACGGATAGAAGCCGCCCTTGGCCACTTTGACCTGTTCATCAGCCGACAGGCGGGCGTCCACGCGCGAGGCCAGTTCCGGGTGAGTGGCGATGGTGCTTTGAATCGCCTCGGTGAGGTTCATGGCCTGGGCTTGTGAAGTGCAAGCCATGGCCAGCAAAACCGCGCTGCAGAGGGGGGTTAGAACGCGCATGGGTGCATCTCCCTGAGTCCTGATGGTGTGTTACTGTCGCCAAATATTTGACGATATTTTTAGGTGTAGGCGTTTCACTCTTGTAACAACAGAGCTAAGAACATCCTGAAGCGTAGCTAAGAAAAAATTTTCATAAGGCTTATGCCGAAAAAAACTTATGCGCTTCGTAAAAACCAGCACATTGTTCAGCATGAAAGCCTTTGTTTTATGCGCTTTAGGGAGCGCAAAAAGGCTTGAGGAAAGTTCCATTCACTTTGCGACATACGGCGAAGTACTGCTGAAGGGGAGGGACGCGTAACCGCTGATGAGCGACAGATTTTTGTCACTCGAGTGATTCACCAGCGTTACGTAGCGTTAGCGGGCGTAGTGCTTTGATCAGGATGCGGAAGTGCTTGATAGCACTGATGTTTCCAGAAGAAGCCACCTGCGAAACGAACTGTTGAAGGTGCGAGCGTCACCTGCAACAACCCGATTGAGCCATGGGCTGCTTCGCTTACCAGTGCCGACGGTGGTCGGCAGCGGAGGATTTCACATGGCAACGCTCATCGGCACAGTCACTAAAGTCATTGGCCAGGTTTTCGCCCAGTCAGCCGACGGTACTAAACGCGCACTGGTTGAAGGGGATCGCCTGTTTGCCGGCGATCAACTGATCACCGGCGCAGAAGGCGCCGTCGCCGTTCATCTGCAAAACGGCCAGGAACTGACTCTCGGACGCGGCAGCAGCATGACCATGACCGGTGAACTGCTGGCGGGTCAGGCGGCGCATGTCAATGCCGCGGAGGCCGTGACCCCGAGCGACGCGCAACTGACCGACGTCGAGCAGATCCAGAAAGCCATCGCCGCCGGTGATGACCCGACTAAAAGCGCCGAAGCCACCGCCGCCGGTCCGAATGCACCGGGTGGTACACCGGGTGAACTGGGCGGTGGTCACAGTTTTGTCTTGCTGACGGAAGTTGGCGGTCGGGTCGACCCGATCATCGGTTTCCCGACTGCCGGGTTTGGCGGTATTCCTGAATTCCCCGAAGAACGCCACAACGCGGTCATCGACAACGGTGACGACACCCCGCCAGTCGTGGTGCCGCCACCGGTCAACAATCCTGTAACCCTCACTGGCCTGAACGTGGCGGGCGGCGAACTCAGTCTCAATGAAGCCAATCTGCCTGCCGGCTCGGCGGCCAACCCTGGCGCACTCACGCAAAGCGGCAGCTTTACCGTGTCGGCGCCGGACGGTCTGACCAGCCTGAGCATTGGTGGCATCAACGTTATCGTTGGCGGTGTGGCGATCGGCTTTCCGCAATCGATCACCTCGCAACTGGGCAACACCCTGACCATCACCGGGTACAACCCGGCGACTGGCGTTGTCAGCTACAGCTACACCCTCAACGGCAACGAAAACCACGCAGCCGGCGACGGCGCGAACAATCTCAGCGAACAGTTCACAGTGATTGCCGGCGACAGCAATGGTGATACCGCGACCGGCACGCTCGACGTCAACATTACCGACGACGTGCCGAAAGCGTTCGATGACAGCAATGGCACGGCGTCAGAGACTCAGCTGACCCTGACTGGCAACGTCCTGACCAACGACGTGCAAGGTGCGGATCGCGTACCGACCGGACCGGTAACCCCTGGCACTTTCACCGGCACTTACGGCACC